>JBOGZE010000086.1:0-3243 GCA_050697055.1 Solirubrobacterales bacterium | reverse complement strand
GCTTTTCAACGTCCTCAGGGGCCAGATGAGCATTGTCGGGCCGCGCCCCGAGGAGCTCGAGCTCGTCAAGCGATACCGGCCGGAGCACCGCTTTCGTCTTGCCGTCAAGCCCGGGATGACCGGACCGATGCAGGTGAACGGTCGCGCGAACCTGACCTTCACGGAGCGGCTGGCCCTGGAGCTCAATTACATCGAGAATCTCTCGTTGGGCCGTGACCTGCGCCTGCTGGCGCAAACCGCTTCCGCCGTCGTGCGACGGAACGGCGCGTACTAGCCTCGATTCCCCACGAACCAGCTGCGTCACGCTGCCGCGCCGAGCGCAGCGAGCGGGGACGGGCGAAGACGATCAAGAGGGATGGCCGGGCTCGCGGCGGCTCCCCGGAGCCGCGGGGAGGGGTCGGTGGAAGCCCGATCGGGCGCAGGGGCGCTCGCCCTGCGCCCCCGATCGTCGTCTTCGATCCCCCCGCCGGCTCAGGCCGGTGCCGGTGAGGCCCGCAGCCGCTCGAAGGCGGCCACCAGTTCGTCCGCCCAGGGCCATGAGCGCGGCAGGTGCAGGGTGCGCCGCCGCCCCGTGCGGGTGATCCGCCCGGCGACGTGCAGGGCCCGGTGGCGAAGGCGCTTCGGCTTAGCGAGCGCGAGCCGGCCGTCGAGCACCAGGATGCGCAGCCAGGCGAGCAGCTCCTGGGCGAGCATCGCCAGGCAAAGCCAGACCTCGTTTCGCTCCCGATCCTGGAAGGGCAGGCGCCCGAGGCCCAGATCCTGGGACTCCTGGATGCGGTCCTCGACCCGGGCGTGGAGGCGGTGGCGAAGCTCGAGCTCTGCCAGCGAGCGCCCCCGCTGGTCGGTGATGAAGCACTGGTAGCGGTGGCCCTCGGGGTCGGTGAAGCGAAGCTGGGCGCCGGGGTGGGGGCGCTCGCGGCGGCAGATCAGCCGGGTGCCCTCCGGCCAGGGCGCCAGATCGACCCGGTCGGTGAGCTCGGCGACCCAGGCGCCCTCGCGGGGGCGGCCGTCGCCATCGAGAGCCGGCTTCCAGAGCCGCTTTGGCAGCTCCAGCGCCGCGGAGCCGACCCGCTCGGTAACCGCGTAGCCGAGCGAGAAGCGGACCCTCCGCTCCCTGAGCGCCGCGGCGAAGTCGTGGGTGGAGCCGGCGGTGTCGGCGCGGGCGAGGATCTGAAAGTCCTCCGGCGCCTCCGGTAGCTGGGCGAGCGCGCGGTCGAGCACCGCGATGTGGTCCTGGGCGTCGTTGGCGCCGGCGTTGCCGGGGCGCAGGATCGCGGCCAGGTGCTCGCCGGTCTCATCCAGAAAGCAGTGCAGGGGGTGAAAGCCGAAGCCGCCCTTGCGGTGGGGGGCGGCACCCTCCTTCTCGGTGTGTGACTCGAGCAGCTGGGCGTCGAAGTCGAGGGTGATCCGATCGGGGCGGGCGCCGGCGGCCCAGGCCCGCTCGCGGGCGGCGCGTCGAGCCTCGGCGAGCGCCTCGCGCTCTTGCTCGCCGATCGCGTCCACGACCCGCGAGGCGGTCGAGTGCGAGGCGACCTCACCGAAGAGGTCGGGCTGGCAGGCGAGGGCGCCGAGGTCCGAGAGGCACTCGCCGCCGTCGATCAGGGTGGTGGCGAGGTCGACCAGGACCCGGGCGGGGTCGTGGGTCGGGACCCGCGAGTGCAGGTGCGAAAGCGCCCCCGAGAGCTCGGCGGTGAGGCCGAGCCGGGCGGCGAGATCGCCGACCAGCGCGGTGCCGGAGCGCGAGACGAGGCCGTTTGCGTCGGCGGCGATCTGAAGCGATCCGAGCGGGCTGGCATTGTTCACCTTCAAGGTGAGTCCTCCTGGGTGGGGATTGCAGGCTTGAGCACCAGCATTTTCCCCGCTCAGGAGGACGTTTCTTCAGGAACTCAGCGGTTCCGCGGAACCGTTTGGTGGGGAATCGAGGCTAGGGCGAGGACGATGCCGATGACGAGGACGCTATGCGTCGAGTGGACGATGATCCCCATCCAGGCACTCTGGACCGCCGCGAGGGGTAGGCAAGCGCGAAGATGTCGAACGGAGCGCTAGGAATCACAGCTCGTCGGCGAGGCGCTCGGCGAGCCACAGGTCGCAGAGCCACGCGCCCGGATCCGATTTGCGCTCCACGACGATCCCGTCGCGTCCGCCGTGGACCTCAACCTTCTTCCATCGGTCGGAGGCCGCCAGGCGGCTGAGAACCGGGGCCGCGTTGGAGACGCCGTCGCCGCCCGGGAACCGCCCGCCCTTCGACTTCGCGTCGAAGCTCGGAACCGAGGCGTGAACGATCACCTCGCTCGTCCCATCCTCGGGGATCTGCCTGACGTCGATCTTCCGGCCGTGGCGCTCGCCCGTAAGGACCAGCGGTCCGAAGAGCCTCGCCGAGTAGCCGCCAGTCGGATCGGTCGGCCATCGCTGCACCATCCGCACCTTGGGCCGCTCGGCGAGACTGAGACCGAGCGGCTTCATTGCGCGATTCATGTTGTCGTAGCCGGTGTCGACGTCGCCGCCCGGTCCGATCGCCTTGAAGCTGCCGTAGAGCGCGGCGATGATGATCAGCGGCACGCCGATCAGGAAGGGCACGTAGGTGTCGAACAGGTAGATCGGCGGTACGGCGACGAAGATCAGAAGGAAGATCAGTGCGCCCAGCTTCAGGCCCCTGCGCGCTGCGCCCCACATCGACTCGCGCGCCTTGAGCGCCTCGCGGTCGATCGGCTTCACCGCAAGGGCCGCCCAGAGCTCGCCGTCACCGAGCTTCGTCGGGTCGTCGACCTCCTGCGGGCCCTTGCCGAACCCCCGCACGTCGCCGGCCGCCGCGCGCTCGAGGCCCTGGCGCTGGAACAGCAGCAGCGCCACGACGAACACCGCGATCACGCCGAAGATCAGGCCCATCTGGAGCTTCGGATTCGAGTTGGAGGGATCGGCCGTCAGCGCGATCGCAATTGCGATCCCGGCGACAACGAAGACACCGACCAGTCCGAAGATCGCGGAGGTCCGGAACTCCCTCATGGTGGCGCCAGCCTAACCGGGGCGGCCCCCACGGACACAACCACTATTTTGGTCGATCACTGCGCGGGCTTGCCCGAGAACGACGCAGCTCGCTGATAGGCGGGCGGGTCCGGTGGTGGGCAACAGCGAGAGCAGGTAGAGCCTGAAGCCGGTGGCGAACCGGTGTTCGCAGGCCGCGGTGAGCAGGTCGTACGCCTTCTTGTCGTCGAGTACCGCTCCCCGCCCGGCCAGGGTTGGAGG
>JBOGZE010000085.1:0-4142 GCA_050697055.1 Solirubrobacterales bacterium | reverse complement strand
ACCAGGCGCCGGGCTCTTTGCATGTAGCGGAGCGGTCGGCTGCTGGTCGCCGCCACCGATGCAGTTGGATCGGCGAAGCATCGTTACTTGGTAGCTTGCGCGCATGCTGCCATGGCAGCTCGGGGTGTTGTTCGCATCTGGGGTGTACCGATTCGGATGCGAACTTCGTCTTGTTGGTGAATGGCCAAGCGTGCCCGAGCCAACGCAGGCGAGGTGGAGAACTGGCTAGCGCAGCTGGACCCTCGCGATCGCCGCGCGGTCCGAGCGGCGCCGGAGCGCGATCCGGACCTCAAAGACGAGGTGGAGCTGCTTCTGGAGAGGCTGCCGTCGCGGCTGCAGCGGGCGTTTCTCGACCGGTTCCAGCCGGCCCTCGGCCGGGCGCCGCGTCCGGCCCCGGCGGTGATCGAGGGCCTGGGCGGGATCATCCGCGCGAGGCGGCGAGGCCGAGGACGCGGCGAGGGAGAGTCCTAATGAGGGCGAGCATGAACGCGGGCATCGCCGTCGCCGAGCGGGATCATGCCGCCGCGTTTGAGCGGGACTGCGAGAAGCTGCGGCCGCTCGGCGAGGCCTTCGTGCTTCGCCGCTTCGGCGGACAGCTGAACCACGCCGACGCCCAGGATGTGGTCGCGGACGTCGTGATTCGGCTCCACCAGCAGGCGGAGCAGGGAGACCCGCCGGAGAACCTGCGAGCCACCTTCTTCAGCAGCGTTCGCAATGCCGCGATCGACCAGCTGCGCCTGCGCGGAACGCACCCGACGGTGGCGCTCGAGGCGGCCCTCGACCTGCCCACCGATGGGATTGCGCCATCCGAGTACGCGGAAAGTCGCGAGGACGGCGCGGTGCTGGGCGAGGCGCTGGTCAGCATGCGCCGGAGGTATCGGGAGGCGATCCTGCTGCGCTTTGGCGTGGGTTTGACCGTCCCGGAGATCGCCGAGCGACAGGGAATCGGCCTCGAGGGCGCCAAGAAGCTGGTGATGCGAGCGACCTGTCAGGTGAAGCGGAGGGTCCTCGCGGTGACGAGCTCGTCTCATTGCGAGGAGATGCAGAGCGTCGCTAAGCGCCAGCTCTTTGAGAAGTACGTCGCCGACCTCGCCAGCGAGAAGGAGGTGGCGCAGCTTGAGAAGCACCTGGAGCATTGCGGGCGGTGCAAGAGCCTGGTGGTGAACCTCCATCAAAGTCTGCATGAGCTCGCCTCCGGGTTGCTCGTCTCCACTGCGGTCGGCGACCAGCTCACCGACCGCGCGGGCGTTGCCGATCACCTGGCGCGCTGGCTTGACAGCGCTGGCGATAGCTCGCAGGCGGCGGTTGAGAAAGCGCGAGTTACCGCCTTCAAGCTGGGGAACGCGGTCTCGGGAGGTGAGAGCGCCGCAGGAGGCGCCCTCGGGGCGACCGGACAGAAGATCGCGGCGGTGTGTGCGACCGGGGCGGCCGCAGCGACATGTGTCGGCGCTGGCGTGGTGGGGCCGGGGATTTCGATCGGCGAGGAGCAACCGCGGCAGGACCCGCCCGCGAAGGTCCAGACCGACGCGGACAGGCCGCCGGGGGACACGATTACGAAGGCGCCGACCGATCCGGCGCCAAGCGAGGAACAGCAGACCCCCGCCGAGCCCGTCAAACCCGTTCAGCAGGTGAACAAGGAACTAGGGCTCGGGCAGAGCAGCTCGTCGGGCTCCTCGGCGTCCGGCGAGAGCCGCGACTTCGCCGCTCCGGCGGCAAGCAGTGGGAGCGGCGGAGGTAGCGGTGGCGGCGGCGGATTCACCTTCGAGAAATGACTTTGGAATATCGAGAAGGAGACTGAAATGGACGCGTTCGCGACTGAGGTATTGCCATTCGGGCGCCTGCTGCGGAGCATTGTCGTAAGCGTGCTCGCGGCGGCCGCGATTGCGGTTTTCACGCCGGCAGGTGCGCGGGCTGACTACAGCGTGACGGAGTGCGCGCCGAGCCAGTGGTGGGCTCCGGACGTAGGCTGGATCGGATACGGCTCCTACAGCGTCTATGGGTCTGCCGAGTGTCCGGGATGGGGCTTGAAGCTTTGGGGGGGACCCGGCTACAGCGCTCAAGGCTCCTATCTCGCCTGGCAGGTGAACGCGCCCGGCGGCACCAAGTTCCGCAGCGCCTCGGCGCTGGTCCACTACGGATGGGCTAACGGCTTTGGCAGCTTCACCAACGGCAACGGGGTACCGGGATATGCGGCGCTCGGCTATGGACAGAACCTGTGGGTACGAACGAGCCAAACCAACACCGACTACTTCGGCATCGTCGAGACCTGCGTCGCCTCACAGTGCAGCCCGGGCGCTCAAGCCTACGCCTACTCCACCGAGTTCTCCGCGACGGTGCAGGACTTCTACCCGCCGGGCGTGAGCGCGAGCGGCGACCTGCTCGACGGAGGAGTGATCCAGGGCGTGCACACCCTCCAGACAACCGCAACCGACTATGGCGGCGGGGCGCGCTCGATCAGCGTCCACGTAAACGGTCTCTACTCGAAGGGAGTTGACTTCTGTCCGCCGGATGGCCCCGGTGGCAGCTACAGGCAGGTGAAGCCCTGCCCGAGCGACTCCGGTGCGAAGGTAATGCAGATCGATACCGAGCACGACCCGGGCTGGGTGGACGGCTCGAACGAGGTCGTGATCTGCTCGACAGACGCCGCCGGCAACGGCTCCTCACCGTGTCTGAAGCGGACGGTTCAGGTAGACAACTCCTGCCCCGGCTCGGGCGGCCAGCAGGCGAGCCAGCTGGTCGCTGGCGCGGACGTCGGCGGGCGGCTTCGCTCGGAGGCGCGAGTTCGCTCCACCGACTCACCGGTGATCAGGGGCGGTCTCACGACGCCGCAGGGGAACCCGGTCTCCGGGGCGACGGTCTGTGCCTATGAGACGATCGACCTGGCCGACTCCTCGCGGCAGCTGGTGGCGAAGGCGACCACCCAGCCGAACGGGCGCTTCGCGGTCAAGCTCGACCCGGGCGCCTCCCGTAGGTTGAACCTGGTTTATCGCTACAACGCGAGGATGCTGGAGGGAGCCGTCAATCTGGACTCGACGGTTGTCCCGACGCTCGCGGTTGGGAAGAGGCACGTGCAAAACGGCCAGCGGACGAGCTTCCGCGGTTCGCTGCCGGGCCCGAACGCCGCCGGCCGCGCCGTCACCCTGCAGGCGCGCGCGGGTCGGAAGTGGCGAACGTTCAAGCAGCTCAAGACCGACGAGAGCGGCGCCTTCAAGGGCCTCTACCGATTCACCCAGACCCATGGCCGCGCCCGTTACACATTCCGCGCCCTGGTGAAGCGCCAGGGGGGCTATCCGTACGAGCCCGGGAGTTCGAAGAAGCGCCGGGTCGTCGTCACCGGCTGAGCGCGACTGATCGCCCTTTGCGGCCACGCCGCCAGAAGGCGGGGCCGCTCGCCAAGCGCGGCGCACTACTTGCCGGGCTTGGCCTTTAGGCAAATGGCGTAGGCGGTGGCATCTCCACTGCCGCTCACTCCCACCCAGGTGCTGTTGTTGATGGGAAACGACGCTGCGAGGTCACCGCTCCCCCCGCCGCCAAGCAAGCGCTCGCCCCGTGCGCAACTTGCCGTTGCGGTCCCTTTGGCGACCGCCTGCACCATTCGGATCCCCGCGAGATCGCCGGCGGTCACGTTGTAGGGCTTGATCGAACTGCTGGCGACGCTGTTTCTGGGCGCCTTGCTAACGGCGATCGCCGTGGTCCCGCCGGCTACGGCGATCACGAGCGCGAGCGTCGCCACCACGTTCGCGTAGCTGAGCTTCCTTCTCAGGGCCGCCATCTCTCTATCTGCCTCCTTCAAGTCTTGGGCTCGCTGCAGCGCACCTGTAACGCCGCCAGCGCACAGTAGTCGCGGTCCTGGACGGATCGCATGACCGCATGGCGGCATGGGGGCTTGCCCGCATGCACGAGCTGCCGACCCACGCGCGATCTCACGGCTTAGGGGCGTCCCGAAATGACCAGGCGCCACGTCTTGTGGGTGAGTGCGCAACGTGATCGCCGGCAAACGAAACAGCGAGGTCTTTGTCCTCGGCGAGGAGACACTTGATGAGCCCACCTGCCGTTTGTGGTTTGAAGAGCCACCGTCGGCGCGCGGCGTCGAGTCCGTCGAGCTGGGGCGAAAGCCGATCAAGAATGACCCGTTCTACCTG
>JBOGZE010000084.1:0-1527 GCA_050697055.1 Solirubrobacterales bacterium | reverse complement strand
CCGGTCAAGTCCCGATCTCTGTGTAGAATGACGTGAGGTCGCTCGTCGGTCTCCTCCTCAGGCAGCCGCCGCGAGGGTCGACGGCTCCAGCAACGCCAGGTCCAGGTATCGCCGGGCTCCCCACAAGGCCGTCACCTTGACCGCGACCGCGGTGATGAGCCGCAGCGCGCTCGCACGATCCGGGAATGCTCCCACCGCCCGAATCCGCCGCTTGATCTCCCCGTGCAACCGCTCGAGCCCGTTGGTGGTCCGGATCCGGCGCCAGTGGGCTTTCGGAAACGCGAAGTACGTCGTCGCCGCCGAGAAGCCCTGGCGCAGGCAGGCGACCGCTTCCGGCAGCTGGGTCGCCCAGCGGCTCCCGAACCGGGCCAGCCGGGTCTTCGCCTCGGCGAGGGTCCCCGCCCGGAAGAGCTCGGCCACCTCGCGGGCTACCCGGGCCCGCAGCCGGCGCGGCACCTTGGTCAGGACGTTCCGCTGCAGGTGCACCGTGCAGCGCTGCCGCTTCGCCTCCGGCAGCCACCGCCGCACCGCCGCGGCGAGCCCCTGGTGATCATCCGCGATCACCAACTGGACCCCGCTCAAGCCGCGCTGGGTCACTTGCTCGAGCAACTCGGACCAGCTCGCGTCGGATTCCTCTGCCCCCAGGGTAATCGCCAAGAGGCGCCGACTCCCGTCGGGGCCCACGGCGTACGCGACCAGAGCCGAGACGTTCTCCACCGTCCGAGCCCACCGGGCATCGACGAAGGTCGCGTCCAGGTACAGGTAGGGATGCGGCCCCTCAATCGGCGCCCCCCGGAGCTGGGCGACCGTCGCCTCCAAGGCCTGCGTCACCCGGCTCACCGTCGCCCGCGACACCCGCTCGCCCAGGAGCGCCGTGGTCAGCTCGCCCGCCTGGCGGGTCGAGACCCCGTGCACGTACGCGCTGGTGAGCAGGGCGTCAATCTCCGGCGTGCGGCGGCGATACCGCGTCAGCACCGTCCGCGGGGCCCGCTGGCGCCGCGCCCGCGGCACCGCCACCTCGACCTGGCCCAGGCTGGTCAAGAGCTGGCGCCCGTATCGCCCATTCCGGTGATCCCGCCGACCCGCCACCCGCGCATACCACTCCGCGCCGATCAGGTCCTCCAGCTCTTGTTCCAAGAAGAACTCCAGGCCGGCGCGGACGGCGCCACGGAGCATCGCCTGCAGATCGTGCTGGATCGTCTCTTGCGCAACCGCGCTCCACCGACCAACGTTCACCATCGAGGAAGCTCCTTTCTTGACCGCTGCCTTCACAGCGATCGGGGTTCGGGTTCGACTGCACCCGAGGAGCTTCCTCACTCGTTCTCTCCCTGTCCAGAGCTCTCGCTCTTCTTCTCCCCAGGGAGCGATCAACTTCTACACAAAACTAGGGACACTACCAATCTGTTTCGTGTTTTCTATGACTTTGGAACTCCTGAAGGTGGCATGAGCAACCGGGGACATAGGTAACAGAGTTATCCGGGAACATGGGTGACACTGAGGGTCAGCCTCGGATGATGAAGTCACGCT
>JBOGZE010000083.1:0-6465 GCA_050697055.1 Solirubrobacterales bacterium | reverse complement strand
CTTCCAGAGCCGCGACGAGCGCCAGGCCGAGAACTACCGGAAGATGATGGTGGCGATGGCCACCGACGTCAGGGTGATCCTGATCAAGCTGGCCGACCGCCTCCACAACATGCGCACCGTGGAGGCGTTGCCGAAGCAGAAGCAGCAGGAGAAGGCGCGCGAGACGCTCGAGATCTTTGCCCCGCTTGCCCACCGCCTTGGAATCCACGCGATCAAGTGGGAGCTGGAGGACCTCGCCTTCGCCACCCTGCACCCGCGCAAGTATGAGGAGATCAAGGAGCTGGTCGCCCAGCAGCGGGTTGAGCGGGAGCGCTACGTCAACGAGGCGGGCAAGTTCCTGGCGCGGGAGCTGAAGAAGGTCGGGATCGAGGCGGAGATCTCGGGGCGCGCCAAGCACTTCTACTCGATCTACACGAAGATGACCCGCAAGGGGCGCGAGTTCAACGAGATCTTCGACCTGACCGCGATGCGGGTCCTGGTTGGCTCGGTGAAGGACTGCTACGGGGCGATCGGGATCGTCCACTCGCTCTGGAAGCCGATGCCCGGGCGCTTCAAGGACTTCGTCGCGATGCCCAAGGCGAACATGTACCAGGCGCTGCACACCACCGTGATCGGGCCGGAGGGGCGGCCGCTGGAGATTCAGATCCGGACCCCGGACATGCACGAGCTCGCCGAGTACGGGATCTCCGCCCACGTGATCTACAAGGAGGGCCCCAGCGACGGAGACCCGAGGGAGAAGATGACCTGGCTTCGCCAGCTCCTCGAGTCGGAGAAGGAGGCGGACCCGAAGCAGTTCCTGGAGGCGCTGAAGGTCGACCTGTTCGAGGACGAGGTCTTCGTCTTCACCCCGAAGGGGGAGGTGAAGAACCTCTCGGCCGGCTCGACCCCGCTCGACTTCGCCTACGCCATCCACACCGACGTCGGCCACCGCTGCGTCGGCGCCAAGGTGAACGGGAAGATCGTCCCCCTCCACTACCAGCTCAAGTCCGGGGACATCGTCGAGGTCCTGACCGCGAAGCAGGGCCGGGGCCCCTCCCGGGACTGGCTGAAGCTGGTCCGCACCTCGCGGGCGCGGAACAAGATCCGGGCCTGGTTCCAGCGCGAGAGCCGCGAGGGCGCCGAGCACCGGGGCCGCGAGCAGCTCGCCGAGGCGCTGAAGAAGCGCGGCCTCCCCTACGCGAAGGTGGCGGGCTCGCCGCTGTTCGTCGACGTGATCCGGGAGATGGGCTTCCGCAAGGCGGACGACTTCTACATTGCCCTCGGCCAGTCGAAGATCTCGACCAAGGTCGTCGCCAACAAGGTGATGCAGCGGCTGAAGCGCGGCGAGGCGGTCGAGGAGGAGCCGGCGGAGGGCTTGATCAAGGGGACCGACGACGCCCGCCGCCGCACCCGTGAGGCGACCGACTTCGGGATCAAGGTGAAGGGCGTTGACGACGTCGCCGTCCGCCTCGCCAAGTGCTGCCGGCCGGTGCCGGGGGATGAGATCGTCGGCTACGTCTCCCTCGGGCGGGGAATCACCGTGCACCGCGCCGACTGCCGCAACGTCGCCGCCCTGAAGAAGGCGCCCGAGCGCTTCACCGATGTCCACTGGGACGGCGACAACGAGTCGTCCTACCGGGTCGAGCTCCAGGTGGACGCCTGGGATCGCACCCGGCTGCTCGAGGATCTCTCCCGGACCTTCGCCGAGGCGGGGCTCAACATCCTCGAGGCGCGCTGCTCGACAAAGCACCCGATGGTGAAGAACCGCTTCGTGGTCGAGGTCGGCGACACCGACCAGCTGAAGCAGGCGATCAGCCGGCTGAGGAACATCGACTCGGTCTTCGACGCCTACCGGGTGACCCCGAGCGGCTGAGCGCCAGGGGAAGCGGTAGGGTCGGAAGCAAGGCGATGGATCGCCCAGCCAAAGCCTCGCTCGCTGCAAAAGGTCCGGCGGCGCTCTTCCTGGCCGTCGTGGTCCTCGCCGCCGCCTCCCTGACCGCGGCCGCAGTGCCCAGCTTCGGTGAGACCCCGGTGCCGGACGCCGCCGTCCAGCCCCGCGGCGGCAAGTACAAGGGCAAGACCAGCCAGGCCAGCGTCGAGGGAGCCTTCCGGAAGATCGTCTTCAAGGTCAAGGGGAGGAGGATCACCTTGAAGACCGAGCCGGTTATCAGGCACGGCTTCTGCCTCAGTCCACCGGTGTTCGTCGAGGAGGGTGCACCGCCGGTGACCAAGAAGATCAGCCGCAACGGCACCTTCTCCTTCGACCGCACCTTCGAGGGCTCGCGGATCAACCGGATCAGGGGAACCTTCGTCGACGACCACACGATCGAGGGGACCGCCCGCTACTACTTCCCCGACTCAGCCTCGGGGCAGTGCGTCGCCGGCAAGGAGACGCCGAGCTTCAGGGCGAAGCGGTAGGGCGTCCGATTTGCTAGCCCAGCGCCTCGACTGCCCGGCGAACGGTGGCCGCTGTGTCTCGCATCTGCTTCTCCGACGCGTACTTGCCGCGTGGCCAGAAGAAGCCGCGGAGGCCGTCCTTCGGCACCCGCGGCACGATGTGCACGTGAAGGTGGGGGACGCTCTGGCTGACGACGTTGTTGAGGGCAACGAAGGAGCCCGGCTTCCCCATCGCCTCGGGGATCGCCCGCGAGAGCAGCCGCGCGTTCGCGAACAGGGGCCCGAGCAGCTCGTCCGGGAGGTCCGCGAGCGTCTCCACGTGCTCCCGGGGAATCAGCAGGCTGTGCCCGGGGAACAGCGGCCGGTTGTCGAGGAAGGCCAGCGAGAGCTCGTCCTCGAAGACCACGTGCCCGGCCTCAGCTCCCCCGGCGATTGCGCAGAAGGGGCAGTCGGTCAAGCGACCAGGGTGAGGGCGCCGGGCGCAACCGAGAAGCGCATCTCGGTGTATTCGCCGATGTAGTCGCCGTCCACCTGCACCGGCAGCGGGCGCACGTTGCCGCCCTCCTCGGTCGTGATCGAGCGAACCGTCGCCTCGCGGACGCCCTCGACGGTCTCGACCTGTCGGTGCCTCGCCACCCGCAGCCGCTTGCTCAGCACGCGCGCGGCGATCGGCACCATGTCGCGCTGGACCGCTCGCCGGAGCACCGCCAGGGAGAGCCTGCCGTCGTCGAGGGCGATCTGCTCGGCGATCCTGATCGGGATGTCGGCGAAGTAGGTGAACGGATCCGAGTTCTGGGCGATCGCCGTCACTCCCTCGATCTTCTCGTCCTCCATCTCGAGCTCGAGCCGGACGGGGTCCCGCAGGTACTCGCTGTAGAAAGCGGTGATCGCGGCCCAGGTGTAGTACCAGTAGCGCGCCCGGGCCTTCAGCTGCGGGTGGGCATCGACCCGCCGGACCACGCTCGCGTCTAGGCCGACGCCGCAGGCGAAGACGAAGTGGCGGCCGTTGCAGCGTCCCAGGTCGACCTTGCGGGGGTGGAAGTCGTCGGCCAGCCCGATCAGGTGCTCGGTGGCGTCGACGACGTCGTTCGGAATCCCCAGGGTACGGCAGACGACGTTGGTGGAGCCGCCGGGAAGCACCGAGACCGGGACGTTGGTTCCAGCAAGCCCGTTGACGACTTCGTTCAGGGTGCCGTCGCCGCCAAAGGCAACGACGATGTCGTAGCCGCCGTCGCGGGCCTCGCGGCCGATCTCGATCGCGTGCTCGGATGCCTCGGTGTCGACCGCCTCGACGTCGTAGCGGGCCTGGAGCGCGTAGACGACCAGGTTCTTGAGCCGGTCGGAGACCGTGGTCGCGTATGGATTGACGATGATCAGCATCCGCTTCTTGGTCGCCCCGGGAGTCAGCGGCTTGGCGGCGGCGGCTGAAGCGGGCTCGCGCTGCTGAGTGGGGGCGCTCGCCGGCACGGTCCTTCTAACCCTCGCTGCGGGCGGGGTTACCGCCTGGGATCAGGTCCCCGAGCTCGCCGGCGGGAGTGGCGGCGGTGGCCTCGTAGCGAACCACCCCGCCTTCGGTGACCTCGCGCACGTGGCCGGCGTTGATCAGGAGGTCGACATGGCCGATCACCTCGGACAGCGTAAGGAACGCCTGAGTGACCGCGACGTCCCCCCAGATCGCCTGGGCCAGCCCGTGCCCGGTGCGCGACTGCTCGGCGATCAGGCGGTAGAGCTTCTCGGCTCGGCGCTGGTGGAGGGCGAGGCGCTCGTCGATCAGGGCGACGTGGTCGGTGATCGGCTCCCCGTGTCCGGAGAGCACCACTTCGGCCGGCAGCTCCCTGGTGCGCTTCATCGACTCGATGTAGGCGACCAGGGCCTGGGTCCGCTCGCTGGAGCCGTCCAGGGGACGGGAGATCAACGGGTTCGAGGAGATGTGCTTGATCAGATGGTCGGCAGCGATCAGGATCCGCCGATCGGCGTCCCAGAAGAGGGTGTCGGAGGGGCTGTGGCCGGGGCGGTGCTGGACCTCAAGGGTCCGGTCACGGAGCTCCAGCGGCTCGCCGTCGGCGAGGGGCCGGGTGACCTTGGTCTTCGAGCCCCAGGCGCGAAAGCTGCCGGTCACCTGGCGAAGCGCACTGACCACCTCCTCGGAGATCCCGTGGCGCAGCATCAGCGCCGCGGCCTCCTCGTCGTCGCGCTCGGCGTCGCCGCCGAAGTTCTGGACAAAGGGGATGACCGCGTCGAGAGCCGCGACCTCGGCCTGGGCGCGCCGGGCGACGATGTCGACCAGGCCGAGGTGGTCGATGTGCTGGTGGCTGATGATCACCAGCTCCAGGTCCTCGATCCGGTGCCCGAGCGCGTCCAGCTGGTGCTCGAGCTCGTCAAGCGCCTTACCGGAGTTCGGCCCGGCGTCGATCAGGGTGAGCGGCTCGTCCTCGATCAGGTAGCAGTTGACCCGCCCGACCTGGAATGGGGTGGGGATCCGCAGGGTGCGGATTCCCGCCTCGGCAACCTTGCGCCAGGCCTGATCAACGGTCGCGGCCTCGGCGGCATCGTCGCTCATGAGCGGATCAGTGCGAGCACCTCGTCCCGCTTCTCGGTCATGTGGTCGCGCGAGTCGAGCGATTCGAGGTTCAGCCGCAGCAAGGGCTCGGTGTTGGAGGGGCGGACGTTGAAGTGCCAGTCCGGGTAGTCCACCGAGATCCCGTCGAGCCGGCCGATCTCCCCGTCGGAATAGCGCTCGGCGATCTCCTCCATCTTGCCCTCCTGGTCGGCGACCTCGGAGTTGATCTCCCCCGAGATGAAGTACCGGGAGCGGAACTCGGACATCAGCTCGCCGAGGGTCCGGTCCTCGCGCGAGATCAGCTCCAGCATCAGAAGTGCCGGGATCGTCCCCGAGTCCGCGCAGTAGAAGTCGCGGAAGTAGTAGTGGCCCGAGACCTCGCCGCCGAAGACGGCGCCGGTCTCGCGCATCCGGATCTTGAAGAAGGCGTGACCGACCCGGCTCAGATCCGATCGCCCGCCACCCGCCCGCACGGTGTCCGGCACCGCTCGACTCGAGCGCGGGTCGTAGAGGACCGTCGCCCCGGGCTCCTTCACAAGCGCGGCTCGGGCGAGCAGGGCGCAGACGAAGTCGCCGTCGCAGAAGCTGCCGTCGGCGTCGATGAAGAAGCAGCGATCGGCGTCGCCATCCCAGGCGATCGCCAGGTCCACTCCTCGTTCCTGCACCTGCTCGACGATGAAGCGCCGGTTTTCCTCCAGCAGCGGGTTCGGCCCGCGATCGGGGAAGTCGCCGTCCGGCTGCCAGTGGGTGGTGGCCAAGTCGAGATTGAGGCGCTCGAGGATCGGCCCCACCATCGGTCCCGCCATTCCGTCCCCCCCGTCGGCGAGTATCCGCAGGGGCCCGATGGTGGCGGAGTCGACGAATCCGAGGATGTGCTCACGGAAGTCGCTCCAGATGTCGACCTCCTCTGCGGAGCCGCCGCCGGGAGGGTCGGGCAGCCCGGCCTCGATCTCGGCACGAACATCCTGGATGCCGGCGTCGCCCGAGAGCGCCAATGCTCCCTCACGGATCAGCTTCACCCCGGTGTATGCCTTCGGGTTGTGGGAGGCGGTGACCATCGCGCCGCCGTCCAGCTCCCGCGAGCCAACCAGGAAATAGTGCATCTCGGTGGCGACTTGGCCGGCGTCGATCACCTCGGCGCCCTCGTCGGTGAGGCCCCGCCGCACCGCCGAGGACATCTCGGGTGCGGTCAGGCGCATGTCGCGGCCAAGGCCGACGCGCAGATCGGCGACCTCCTTGTCGCGGAGGCGCGCCAGCACCCGGGCGAATGCCCGACCGATCAGATAGGCGGTCCCAGAGTCCATCTCCTCGCCGTAGAGGCCGCGGACGTCGTAGGCCTTGAAGATCGAGGCCGGGGGAGAGGCAGGCATCGGCTCGGAGTATCGCTAGTCGAAGGCCCCGCGCAGCGCCTGGTAGCTCTGCTCCAGCGTCTGCGGCATCACCCGGGTATCGGCGAGCACCGGCATGAAGTTGGTGTCGCCGCCCCAGCGCGGCACCACGTGCATGTGGATGTGGTGCTCGAAGCCGGC
>JBOGZE010000082.1:0-5847 GCA_050697055.1 Solirubrobacterales bacterium | reverse complement strand
GCTTCCGTATCCCTCGGGCGAGCCGCACGTCGGCCACCTGAAGACCTATTCCGTCGGCGACGCGATCGCCCACTTCCGCCGCCGCCGTGGCTACCGGGTGATGCACCCGATGGGCTACGACGCAGTTGGCCTGCCGGCGGAGAACAACGCGATCGAGACCGGCGAGCACCCCCGCGAGGCCACCGAGAAGTCGATCGCCACCTTCCGCGAGCAGTTCAGGCGCTGGGGGATCTCGATCGACTGGACTCGCGAGCTGGGCACCCACGAGCCCTCCTACTACCGCTGGACCCAGTGGATCTTCCTGCGCCTGTACGAGCGCGGCCTCGCCCACCGGCACGAGGCGCCGGTCCAGTGGTGTCCCAAAGACCAGACGGTGCTCGCCAACGAGCAGGTGATCGATGGCCGCTGCGAGCGCTGCGGCACCCTGGTCGAGCAGCGGCTGCTCGAGCAGTGGTTCTTCAAGATCACCGACTACGCACAGCGCCTGCTCGACGACTTCGAGCTGCTCGAGTCCTGGCCGCCGAACGTGATCACCATGCAGGAGAACTGGATCGGCCGCTCCGAGGGCGCCGAGGTGGTCTTCCGCTGCGAGGAGCTCGACCTCGACTTCCCGGTCTTCACCACCCGGCCCGACACGCTCTTCGGCGCCACCTTCTTCGTCCTGGCGCCCGAGCATCCCGAAATCGAGCGCCTGGCCGCCGGCACCGGCAACGAGGTTGCGGTCCGCGACTACGTCAACGAGGCCACCCGCGAGTCGGCCGAGGACCGCGCCGCCGAGGAGCGCCAGAAGAGCGGGGTGCCACTCGGCCGCGAGGTTGTCAACCCGGTGAACGGCGAGCGGCTGCCGATGTTCGTGGCCGACTACGTGCTGATGGAGTACGGGACCGGCGCGATCATGGCGGTGCCCGCCCACGACCAGCGCGACTACGACTTCGCCGTGGCCTTCGACCTGCCGATCCGTCAGGTGGTCGAGCCGCCCGAGGGCGCCGAGGCCCCCGCGGACGCAGCCTACGTCGAGCACTCCGAGGGCGAGCATCTGGTCAACTCCGAGCAGTTCAACGGGATGCCGGCGGACGAGGCGATCGAGAAGATAACCGCCTGGCTCGAGGAGCAGGGCCGCGGCAAGACGGCGGTCCACTACCGGCTCCGCGACTGGCTGGTCTCGCGCCAGCGCTACTGGGGCGTCCCGATCCCGATCGTCTACTGCGATCGCTGCGGGATGGTCCCGGTGCCGGACGACCAGTTGCCGGTGCTGCTTCCCGAGATCGAGGACTATGCGCCCAAGGGCAAGAGCCCCCTGGCCGCCGCCGGGGATTGGGTGAACACCAGCTGCCCCTCATGCGGCGGGGAGGGGAGGCGCGAGACCGACACCATGGACACCTTCGTCGACTCTTCCTGGTACTTCCTGCGCTATCTCGATCCGCATAACGAGGACGCCTCTTGGGACCGCGACGTGGTCGACTACTGGATGCCGGTCGATCAGTACATCGGCGGGGTCGAGCACGCGATTCTGCACCTGATGTACGCGCGCTTCTTCACCAAGGCGCTGCACGACATCGGCCTGCTGGAAGCGAAGGAGCCCTTCGCCAATCTCTTCACCCAGGGAATGGTCACCCGCGACGGCGCCAAGATGTCGAAGTCGCATGGCAACACGGTCAGCCCGGCGGAGTACGTGGAGCGCTTCGGCGCCGACGCCACCCGCGCCTACATCTGCTTCATGGGGCCCCCGATCAAGGGCGGCGACTGGAGCGATGAGGGGGTTGAGGGGGTCTTCCGCTTCCTCGCCCGGCTTTGGCGGCTCGGCCGCGAGGTCGCGGAGAAGACCGAGCCTCCCGCAAGCGCGGATACGCCCGTTGATGCGAGGGCGCCTGAGGCGGAGCCGAGGGCGACCCGTGATACGTCGGAGGACGTGGCCGCTGATGGTCAGGCGCGTGAGCTGCTCGCCAAGGCCCATTGGGCGATCGACAAGGCGAGTCGCGACATCGAGCCGCGCTTCCAGTTCAACACCGCGATCGCTGCGGTAATGGAGCTGGTCAACAAGATCTACGAGCTCAAGGACGGGCTATATCGGGACCCGGTGGGGTCAGCGGCGGTTCGTTTCTCGACCACGACCGCCGCCTCGCTGCTCTTCCCCTTCGCGCCCCATCTGGGCTCGGAGGTCTACGCGTGGCTGACCGGCGAGCGCGTCTGGGAGCAGCCCTGGCCGGAGGCCGATCCCGCGCTTCTCGCTCAGGACACCGTGATGATCGTGGTCCAGGTCAACGGCAAGCTCCGCGACCGGGTGATGGCGGCATCGGACGCGAGCGAGAAGGAGCTGCTCGAGCTGGCCTATGCGAGCGAGAACGTCCAGCGCCACCTCGACGGCAAGGAGGTCGTCAAGGAGGTCGTGGTCCCGGGGAAGCTCGTCAACCTGGTGGTGCGCTAGCGGCCTCGGTCGCTGCCAGCCAGAGCGGCGGGCCCGGGCCAGGCTCTTCACACCGCTTGGCTTCCCCGTCTGCTAGAAAGGCCCCGTGCTGGTCAGGCGGCTCGCGGAGGCTCCCACCGAGGAGTGGCACAGGCTCCGCAATCACATCCTCATGGACGCGGGGGAGCTCGGTTCCCGCAACATTTCCGTGACCTGGCTTGAGGTGCCCCCGGACATCGACCAGGAGCTCCACTCGCACGAGGAAGCAGAGCAGGTCTACATCGTCGTCAGCGGCGGCGGCACGATGACCGTGGCGGGCGACACCCAACCGATCGCCGAAGGCGACCTGGTCATGGTCCCTCCGGCCACCGATCACTCGATCGCCAATCAGGGCTCGGCTGACCTCTGCTGCGTCTCGGTTCAGTCGCCACCCGTCACCGCCTCCGAGGTCTTCGGCCGCACCGTCGCCACCGCGACCTCCGAGTACGACGAGGAGGAGTAGGGCTCCCTGACCCGTAGGCGGGTCGTGGTCAGCGGGCGCGTCCAGGGTGTCTTCTTCCGAGACACCGCCCGGCGCCGAGCGGAGGCGGCCGGGGTGGCGGGCTGGGTCCGCAACCGGTCCGACGGCGTGGTGGAGGCGATCTTCGAAGGAGAGCCGGAGCGGGTGGAGGACATGGTCGAGTTCTGTCGCCACGGCCCCAGCCGCGCCGAGGTTGCGAAGGTCGAGGTGATCGACGAGGAGCCCGAGGGGCTCAGCGGCTTCGAGATTCGCTGACGCCACGTCGCTGAAAGACCTGTCCGTTCGTCCACTGAGTCGTAACGAAGCGATGATCTCTCGCGCGGCGGCGCGGGCGAGGCTGGGCGCGTGCCGGAGCTCAGCCGCTCCCAGCTCCTCGTCTACGGCGCGATCGCGATCGCGGTCCTCCTGGTGGGCGCTCGCTGGATTCGCTCGGGCGAGGCCCAGGGACAGAGCTCCGGCACCGAGCTGAGCTTCGCGGGGGACTCCTTCCAGGCGGCCGATCAGGGGACCCGTGACGTAGTCGTGCATGTGGCAGGGGCGGTTCGCCGTCCGGGCGTCTACCGGCTCCCCACCGGAGCCCGGGTCACCGACGCCGTTCGCCGCGCCGGCGGCCTCGCCACGGGAGCGCAGGAGGACGCGATCAACCTCGCCGCCCGGCTCAGCGACGGCCAGCAGGTGGTGGTGCCTGGTCGGGGCGCCGGCGGGGCCGCGGCCGCGGCGGAGGGGCCGATCAGCCTGGGCAGCGCCACGGTGGAGCAGCTGGACGAGATCGAGGGGATTGGCCCGGTGACCGCGCAGAAGATCGTCGAGTTCCGCGACCAGCAGGGCGGCCTCTCCTCGGTCGACCAGCTGGATCAGATCAGCGGCATCGGCCCCTCGACGATGGAGGCGCTGCGGGCGCGGCTTCAGCCCTGAAGCTGCTCGGCGCCCTGCGGGAGTGGCGCTTCGCGGCCCTGGCCGGGCTTACCGCCGGGCTGGCGCTCTCCCCGGTGGCCGGCTCGAGCCCGCCGCCGGAGGCGCTCGGCGCGGCGCCGCTGGCGGTCACGACGCTCGCTGTCCTGCGCCCCCGCGGGGGCCGGGGTGGCGCCCTCGCCTGGCTGGGGCTCGTCTGCCTGGTCGCCGCGCTCGCCGGGTTGCTGGTGGGCGGAGCCAGGATTGGCGCGATCGATGCGGGTGCCCTGCGGGCACGACCGGGTATGGAGGCCTCGATCCGCGGCGTGGTCGCCGGCATCCCTCGTCGCAACGACGGCGAGGTCAGCGTCCGCGTCGAGACCCCGAGCGGACGGGTGCTGGTGATCGCCCCGGAGCCCGTCGCCGAGCTTGCGGTCGGGTCCATGGTCAGCGCCGAGGGGGTGCTGGCGATCCCCGAGCCCTGGCGGGCGGGGGAGCTGCGGCGCCGGGGGATTGCGATGACCCTGCGCAGCCCACGGCTGCAGCCGTCCGAAGGGGCTCGCGACGGGCTCGCGGGGGCCGTCGACGCGATCCGCGAGCGTGCGGAGCGGGCGCTGTCGCGAGGTATGCCCGAGCCCGAGTCGGCGCTCGCCCGCGGCTTCGTCCTCGGCGAGGACGATCGGATAGAGGCACCGGTCCGCGACGACTTCAAGCGGTCGGGGCTCGCCCACCTGCTCGCGGTATCCGGTCAGAACGTGCTGCTGCTCTGCCTCCTCGCCTGGCCTCTGCTGGCGCTGCTCGGCCTCACCCTGCGGGCGCGGTTGGTGGCGCTGCTGGCGCTGATCGCGGTATACGTACCGGTCACCGGCGCGGGCCCGTCGATTCAGCGGGCCGGGGTAATGGGCGCCGCCGGGCTGGTCGCGGCCCTCGCCGAGCGCCCGCGCTCACGCGCCTACGCGGTGCTGCTGGCGGCCGCCGTGACCCTCGCCCTCAATCCCCGGGTGAGCGGCGACGTCGGCTGGCAGCTGAGCTTTGCCGCGGTACTCGGGATCCTGCTCTGGTCAGCTCGCCTGACGCGCTTGTTGGCGGGCCCCGGGGGGCGGGGTTCGCCGCGCCGCGCCCTCGCGGAGGGGGTCGCGGTGACCGCGGCCGCCACCGTAGCCACCGCCCCCCTGATGGCCCACCAGTTCGACTCGTTCTCGCTGGCGGCGCTGCCGGCCAACCTGCTGGCGTTGCCTGCGGTGGCGCCGGCGATGTGGCTGGGAATGCTCGCCGGGATCGCCGGGCAGCTGCCGGTGATTCCCGTTGAGCCGATCAACTGGCTCGACTCGCTCTGCCTCGCCTACATCGCCCAGATCGCCCACTGGCTCGCCACCCCCGCCTGGTCCCTCGTCCAAGTCCCCCTGCGAACACCGATTGCCGTCGGCGGCGCCTACGTCAGCCTCGTGGCGGTGTGTGAGCTACTGCTCCGTGCGGCACAACGCCGGTACGGCATGGTGCTGTGGCGGGGTCGCCGAGCTGCCCCGAAGAGTGCTCTCAAAATGGCTTTGCCGGGCGAAGCGAGGCGCGCTATGAGGGGCAGGCTCGGTGGACCCGCCATCGTCACCGTCGCCGTGCTGGTGCTCGTCGCTGGCGTCGGGGTGCTGCGGCCCCACCACGAGCCCCCGGCAGGCGACACCGACGACCTGGTCGTCCGCGTGCTGGATGTCGGCCAAGGCGACTCGATCCTGCTTGATCCCCCAGCCGCCGACCCGGTCTTGATCGACACCGGGCCGCCGGGAGCGGGGGTCGCCGAACGGCTGCGGGACCTTGGGGTGGAGTCGCTGGCAGCGGTCGTGATCAGTCACGACCAGTCCGATCATGCGGGCGGTCTCGGCGAGCTGCTCGAGTCGCTGCCGGTGGGCCGGGTCGTCTATGGCCAGGTCGATCCGCGCCTCCGGCGACTGGCGCTGGCCGCGGGCGCCAGCCCGCTGCGGCTGGCGGAGGGCGGCGAGCTCGACTCGGGGGCCCTGCGGCTGCAGGCGCTGTGGCC
>JBOGZE010000081.1:0-3006 GCA_050697055.1 Solirubrobacterales bacterium | reverse complement strand
CGCTGAGGCCCTGGTCCGGGGACGGATCGCGGAGATCGAAGGCGAGATCGCCCGCCTCCATGAGCTCAAGCGGGAGCTCGAGAGCCTGCTCGCGAGATACCCGGCGGAGGCATGCGCGGCAGACGGCGCGCGGTGGGCGTGCGAGACGGAACTCATCCGAGCGGAGGCACGAGATGGAAGCTCGTAGCTGCAAGCCAGGATGCGACTGCGGCTGCCCAGAGGGCGAGTGCGACTGCTGAGCGTCGGGGAACGGACGGCGGCGGTGTCCCGCCAGGGCCGCTTGACCTGCTCGGGGAGCGGCGCCCCCGCAATATCGATCGCCGCGAGCGGGCCGCCGTCCGGCGGCGCTACGCACCAAGGGCGTCAGCCGCCCTCTCCCGGTCGGCAGGTGCGACCCAAAGGATCATCCCGTAGCGCCCCGATCCCGCGCCGGTGGCCGCTGCGGCCGTGACGTTGATGTTCGCCTCCGCGAGCTTCGCCGTGGTTTCGGCAACCGCGCCCACGCGGTCGTCGCCTTGGATGAGAAACGCCCGCTTCGCCTCGCTGAGCGTCATGCCGGCTCGCTCGGAGGCCTCTTTGAGCGACTCCGGGTCTTCCGGAACGAGATCGATCTGAGACTGGCCGCCGCCGACAGGGAACCCGAGATAGGCGAGCAGGTTCACGCCGCTGTCCTTGAGAACCGAGAGGAGTCGCTGGCCCTCCCCGGGCGTGTCTGGAACGGTCACGTAGTAGTACTCGACACCTCGCACCGTGTCAGCCATCGAAGACCTCCTCCTTCTCCTCCTCCTCGAACGCTGCTACGGCGCAAACCATACGCCGCGCTCGCCCTGCCCGGGAGGCTCCGCCTCGGCGACGACATGGAGCCGGCCTTGAACACGCGCGAGCAGGCCAGCGATCGCGTGGCCATCCACCCGCGCACCCAACGGGCCGCCATGGGCGGCCATGAGAGGGGCGAAAGGTCCGAGGTCGACCCGAGTCGCTCCCGCGCCGGCAGGGCGAAAACCAGAATCGGAGAGGCTGGGTGGTCTCCACTAGCGCACGGTCAAGGGGTTCATCGTCGCGATCAGTCAGACCCTTCTTCTGGGGTTTTCCTCTTGTGGTGCGGCGCAAGAGCTCGATCCCGATTCGAACCCGTGACCCTGAGGATGGAGCCTTTATGGAGCCCCGGGGTTGCAATCAGTGGCAATCAGCGGCAAATCGACCGACCGCCGAAACCTCGGGAACAAGCCAAATCCGTTGCCATGGGTTGCCACCGGTTGCCAGCTTCGTCAAATCGTAAGGAGGGGGTCGACGGTTCGAGTCCGTCAGAGGGCTCTAAGCCTCAGCAGCGGAAAGGAAAGGTTTCGCGGACGCGACAGCGGTCGAGCTCGTACTCCTCCATCAGGGTGGCCGCCTCAGCCACGCAAGTCACCGGGAGCACCGGCTCGACGCGAGCGGCGACCTGCGCGAGTGTGATCGCGTAAGGGCCCTCCAACCGGCCGAGGGTGCAATGTGGGGGCGGATCGCCGCCCGGCTCGCGGTACGGCGGGTACTGCGGATACAGCGTCCAGAGCGCCCGCATCGTCGCGCGCAGCTGGTCGTCGGGTTCCGGCACGGCGTAGACAACCTTGTTCGGAAACTGGTCCAGGCGAATAAGTTCGAACTCGAGCGATGGGCGACTCGCAAAGAAGGCACGCAACCGCTCCATACCAGCCTCCGTCACCGACTCGGCCGGAATCCAGGGGTAGAGCAGCGTCAGCGAGAGCGGGATCTGCTCGGGGACCCGCTCGGGATACAGCTCCCGGTGCGCCCGCGCGAGCTCAGCATCCGCGTCTTCGAGGACCAAGGTGATGAAGGTTTCGAGCAGTCGCTTCGCCATCAGTCGGCGGCCTCGGGTTCGACGATGCCGTCCGCGAAGGAGACGTACGGCCAGACGCCTGATGGGCCGGACTCATGCTGCCGCACGCTCACCGGGGGCCGGTGCTCGACGCTAGTCATCGGCTCCGCCTCGCCGCGTGTGTGGCGCCAGCCAGGCGATGACCTCGGCCGCGTTGCGCTCCGGCGCGTCGACGGGATAGAAGACCATGGAGATTAGGCCGAGCTCGGCGACCAGCGTCAAGCGGCGGTAGAAGGTGCAGCCGGCGGTGGCGAAGGTCGGTAGCGAAAGCACGGCGCCAAGCGCGAGCTCGGGGTCGGAGATGAGTCGGAACGGGATGCCGTTGCGCCCGGCGAAGGACTGCTGCTCGGCGAGCGGCTGGGCGCTGAGCCAGGCGACCTCGGCGCCGAGATCGGTCAGCTCGTGATGGTGATCGCGGAAGGCGCACGACTGGGCGGTGCAGCCGCGGGCGCCGGTGATCGTGTCCCAGCCGGGAAGCGGTGCCTCGCCCGGCGCGCCCGTACGTGGGTAGATGTAGAGGACGAGCCGCCCAGCAGCGAGCTCGGCGAGATCGACCGGCCCTTGAGTCGAGTCGAGCCGCAGCGACGGGACAGGCACGCCGCACAGACGCGCCGCTGCGACCTCGCCGTCGAGCGCCGCCGCTACCTCGCCTGGCCTGCCGGCCGGGCTCATGCTCATGGCCCTTCCATCCCATGCGAGTTGAGCGGCCGGCGGTAGGAGGCGGCATACGGGGGCACGGCGACGCCGGGCGGAACGCGCTCCTCGGTCTCGGGTGCGCCGCCGACTACGCGCAGCGGGATGACGCCGGCCCAGATCGGCAGCGCGAGGTCGGCGTCGAAGTCCTTCGGAAGGCCCGCCCGTACCTTGGCCGAGGCCTCATCGATTGGCAGGGCGAGAACGGATGTGCCGGCCAGCTCTCTGTCGTTCGGCGTGCGGGCGTCCGCGGAGCGGCCGGCGACGACGTGCTCGACGATGCCCGCCAGCGCGGCCAGATTCTCGTCGCTGAGCGTGGCAGCGTCTCTGCAGCCGACGTGCTACAAGCCCTCGGGGATCGTCGAGGACTCCGGCGGACGATCGGTCCCCGCGTCAACCGACGGGGCGCCACCGCGCCCGAACAGCGTCTCCCACTC
>JBOGZE010000080.1:0-3955 GCA_050697055.1 Solirubrobacterales bacterium | reverse complement strand
CCTGATGGGCGCGTTCCCCTCGCTCGGCGAGCATCGCCGCGAGGCGCTGAAGCTGGCGGCGGGATTCCGCGGCGAGGAGGCCGTCGACGCCGGCGTGACCGAGGAGCGGGCGCTGGAGACGGTGCTCGAGTGGCTCTCGCCGCCGCGCCTGATGGAGCTCGCGGTCGAGGCGGTCGAGCTCTACATCTGGGACCGCGCCGGCAGCGACAACTAGGCTGAGGCGGCTGCAAACCGGCGCATCTCGGCGTCCTCGGCCGATCGCCTCGCTTACGTAGGTCTCTACGTTCGCTTCGTCGATCGGCCTGCGTCCGCCGACCTGCTTGGTTTTCGCTCGCCTAATTGCCGCTGCGATGAGCTCGCGCTGGGACAATAAGCGCGATGGGGAGAATCGGAGTCGCCCTCCTGGCATGCCTCGCACTCGCGCTTTCGGCAGCGCCGGCTGCGCGGGCGCAGTCCCCCGCGCCCCGGATCATCGGGGGCACGACGACGACGATCGAGCAATACCCGTGGCAGGCGGCTGTCGTCTATGACCCGGCGAAAGTCAGCGGCAACCCCTTCCAGCGCCAGTTCTGCGGCGGCTCGCTGATCTCGCCCTACATCGTCCTGACCGCAGCCCACTGCGTCTTCGACACGGATCCCCAGAACAACTCCAGCCTCGACCCGGACGACGTCGACATCGTTCTCGGCCAGACCACGCTGTCCACCGCTCCTCCCGCTTCAGAGTTCGACGTCCAGGGCGTCGCCTACCAGGACAACTACGACGAGGGCTACGGGCCGGGTCAGGGCGTCCCCTCGAACGACGTCGGCTACATCGTCCTCCAGTCCCCGTACAACGCGACGACGCCGATTGACATCGCCGGCTCCGGTGAGGGCGCGCTCTGGGACCCGGTGAGCCCGGAGGAGATAACCGGTTGGGGGGCGACCGCCGAGAGCGGCCCGGGTAGCGGCGGCAGCGACACCCTGCGGGTCGCCACCGTTCCGATCGTTGCCGACTCCACCTGCGCCGCCGACTACGGCGTCTACTTCAACGGCTCGACCATGGTCTGCGCCGGCTACACGGCCGGGGGGATCGACACCTGCTACGGCGACAGCGGCGGACCGATGCAGGCGCCCCTACAGGGAGGCGGCTACCGCCTGGTCGGGATCACCAGCTGGGGAGCGGGCTGCGCCCAGCCGAACGCTCCCGGCGTCTACACGCGGGTGGCGGATAGCGGTCTCCGTGCGGCGGTCGCCTCGAAGGTCTTCGAGCTGGAGACGGCGTTCGGTCTCCCGCACGAGAACATCATTGGGGGCGGCGGAGACACCGACCCGCCCGAGACCACGATCGGGTCTGGCCCCTCGGGCCCGACCAACGACCCGACACCGACCTTTGGCTTCTCCTCCGACGAGCCGGGCTCGAGCTTCCAGTGCCGCTTCGACGCCGATCCTTTCGGCCCCTGCTCGGGTCCCGGCGCCAGCCACACTCCAGCGGCCCCGCTCGCCGACGGCGCCCACGCATTCGAGGTCCGAGCGACCGATCCGGCCAACAACGACGATCCAACCCCGGCGAGCCGCAGCTTCACGGTGGACACCCAGCCCCCCTCCGACCCCACCCTCTCGAGCCCCTCGCACACCGTGGGCGTCGCCTCGAGTGACCCCACCGTGGAGGTGAGCTTCTCCGGCGCCACCGACGGGCTCTCCGGGGTCGACGGGTTCTCCTATCAATGGAGCACCTCCCCGACGACGGTCCCCGACACCACCAAGGACGTCGAGGAGACTGCGACCGGGACCACCAGCCCTGCCCTCGCCGACGGCAACAGCTACTACTTCCACCTCAGGACCCGCGACAACGCCGGCAACTGGACCTCGACCGCCCACCTGGGCCCGTTCGCAATAGACACCCAGGCCCCGAGCCCGCCGCCGCCAATGACCCCTCCGCCGGTACTTAGCCCCCCGCCGGACAGCGCCCCACCCGATGGCCGCCTATCGGCAAAGTTGAAACAAAGCGTCGGGGAGATCACCCTCCAGACGGGCTGCGATGAAGACTGCACCGCAGTCGCAACCGGCCTGGTCGTCGCAGAGGACGCCGGCAGCCGGGCAATCGCCTCCACCAGCAGCACCAAGTTCAAACTGACGGTGGCCAGGGCCGAGATTGCGGCTGGTGGGTCAGTGACTCTGAAGCTGAAGCCGAAGGGCAAGACCGCCCAGCGCACATTGAGGAAGCTGGTCAGGAGGGGCGCCGGGGCGAAGGCCAAGATCAACGTCACCTTCACGGACCGGGCCGGGAACTCGACCACCGAGAAACTGATCGTCAAGCTCGAGAGATAGCCAGACCCAACCGATCGCCTACGGTCCCAGGGCGGCGGCGCGGATCTCCGGGATCGCCTGCTCGTTCCGCTGGTAGTGCACCGCGGCCATCCCCAGCTTCGCGGCGGCCTCGCAGTTTACGTCGGCGTCGTCGATGAACAGGCAGCTCTCGGCGGCGACGCCCCCGAGCCGCTTGAGGGTGAGCTCGTAGATCTCCGACTCCGGCTTCCGGCAGCCGACGAAGGCTGAATCCACCACCAGCTCGAAGATCTCGTCCACCGGCAGCATCGCCCGCCAGAGCGGCTCCCACTCGCGCACGTTGTTGGTCAGCATCGCCATCCGGTGGCCGCCGTCCCTGA
Source organism: Solirubrobacterales bacterium (assembly GCA_050697055.1). Classification (GTDB taxonomy): domain Bacteria; phylum Actinomycetota; class Thermoleophilia; order Solirubrobacterales; family 70-9; genus CAVVYV01. The sequence goes on along the minus strand of JBOGZE010000080.1, from coordinate 1,310 downwards.
GCTCGCGCATCAACTCGATCATCGGCTCGTTCGGATGGAGCGCCTCGAAGTAGATCTCGCGGAAGCGGTGCATCTCAGGGCGATGGCCCAACTCGGGCTCGAGCGCATCGCCGAGCTTCGCCAGGAAGTCGACCTCGCTCACCTGACCCTTCTCGAGCTCATACAGCGGGTGCTTTCCCTCCTCCTCGGCGATCCTCGCCATCGCCCTACCGAGCTGATCGAAGGGGATCCCGGTCTCGTCCTGGACCGCGGCGAACGACCGCACCAGTGGCGTCGTCAGGACTCCCCCGAAGTCGGAGATCACCGTGGTGATCCGCCGATCTCGCTCGACCATCCTCAGCCCCGCCAGATCAGGTAGCCGCCGAGGCCCTCGGTGCCCTCGGTCGAGCAGCGCAGCAGCACCGCGGTGGTTCCGGGGTCGACGAGTTCAGTGCCGCCGAGCCTGGTCCCGGCCGCTCTGGTCGCGGCAGCCCGCGTGGTCTGCTCGTCGCCCTCTCGCCAGAGCTCGAGCCCGACCCGCGTCGGGCGGCCTGTCTCGTCGTACTGGCTTGAGAGGAGGGTCTCGCCGAACGCGGTGATGCCGCCCTCTGAATCGAGCAGCCAGGCGGCCGCCTCCTCGTCGCCGTGATTCTCGGCTCCTGGGGCCCCCCGCGAGGCGAGCAGCAGCAGCGAGCCCTCGGCCGCCTCGATCGCCAGGTAGCGGAAGCGGCTGGCGCCCTCGATGGGATCAGAGGCCCAGCGGCTGAAATGCCCCGGGCACTGGAAGGTCCTGCCCCAGCCCTTCGAGCGAATCGTCGCCGTGCAAATCGCCGCCTCCAGTGCCCCGCCCGGGGGTTCCGCGCCCTCCGGCACATGCGGCTCGACGGCGCCGGCGATCGGGGCCAGCATCGCCTCCACCTCGGCGCCCTCGGTGCGCATCTCCAGCCGCACCCCCTCGCCCTCCGGAGAGAGGCCGACCTCCGCCGCCTGAACCTCGTTGCTGTTGAGCAGGAGGCCACCGCGCCCGCCGAGCCCCCAGGCAAGGCCGCCGAGGCCCGCGGCGAGGTCAGAGAAGCCGCAGACGATCGCGGCCGGTCCTCCGTCCCTCATCCTTCGAATGGCTTCTTGGGCGGCGGCGGCAGCTCATCCTCGTCACGGACCTCCTGGCCGGAGCCCTCGATGTCGTCCGGTCGCGGGCCACCGCGGCGGGCGCGCCCCGGGAAGAGGGCCTCCTCCCAACCCGCCGGGTCGGGGGTCGGGGGGGTGCCCGGCGGCGACGCGCCAGGGGCACCCGGTCCGCCGGGGCCGCCGGGGAACGGCCCCTCCGGGGC
>JBOGZE010000079.1:0-4098 GCA_050697055.1 Solirubrobacterales bacterium | reverse complement strand
CCGCCGGTGAAGCGCTTCAGCGACCAGCTCCTCGCCGACTTCGGGATCCCACGCTCGGTGCTCGTCTACATCAACTACCCGACCGACTTCGACTCGGCGAAGGCGCAGGCAGCGCTAGAAGGGACCGACATCACCGTGCCGCCGCTGACCAGCTACGCGGACAAGCTCTGGGACTACTGGGAGCGCAACCTCGACCCCGACCTGTTCAAGGACCGCTCGCTGTCGGGGGCGATCGGCGGCAAGGTGGTCCTGATCACCGGAGCCTCGTCCGGGATCGGCAGAGCGACCGCGGTCAAGTGCGCCGCTGCGGGCGCCGAGGTGCTGCTGGTCGCCCGTTCCCCCGAGAAGCTCGAGGAGACCAGGGCGGAGATCACCGACGCGGGCGGAGCCGCGCACATCCACAAGTGCGACCTCTCCAACCTCGACGACGTTCAGCGGATGGCGGCCGAGGTGCTCGAGGAGCATGGCCGCGTCGACGTCCTCGTCAACAACGCTGGCCGCTCGATCCGGCGCTCGATCGAGCTCTCGTACGACCGCTTTCACGACTTCGAGCGCACCATGCAGCTCAACTACTTCGGCGCCCTCCGGCTGATCCTCAGCCTGATGCCGGCGATGCGCAGGCGCAGCAAGGGGCGCAAGGGCGGCCACATCATCAACGTCAGCTCGATCGGCGTCCAGACCCACACCCCGCGGTTCTCCGCCTACGTCGCCTCGAAGGCGGCCCTCGACGCCTGGTCGCGGTGTGTCGCCAGCGAGGTGATCGACGACGGCATCCAGATCACGACGATCTACATGCCGCTGGTGCGGACGCCGATGATCGCCCCGACCAAGATGTACGACGCCTTCCCCACGATCTCCCCCGACGAGGCCGCCGAGATGATCACCAACGCGATGATCACCAAGCCGAAGAAGGTGGCGACGCGTCTCGGGAACTTCGGGGAGCTACTCTACAACGTCGCTCCGAAGGCCTCGGACGCGATCCTAAACACCGCCTACAAGCTCTTCCCCGAGTCGAAGGCGGCAAAGGGCAAGGAGAAGAAGGAGGACGGGAAGCCGTCCAAGGACGAGGAGCTCTCCAGCGAGGGGGTGGCGTTCGCCTACCTGATGCGGGGGGTGCACTGGTAGGGGCGCCCGGTTGGGCTAGCTTCCGGTGGCGCTCGACGAGGTCTTGAGCTTGCCGCCGGCGAAGCAGAACGCCCAGGCGGAGTCGGGCTGGTCTGCCAGCGGATAGAAGAGGCAGGTCTCCCCGGGTCCCGCGGGCTTGACGACGGTCGGGTTGGCGTCCAGCCGGCCGACCAGCTCCGGGCGCGAGATGCCTAGCGGGACGGCGCCCGCCTGCTGGGGGGTGATCTCCGAGGATGAGCCCTCGTCGTCGTCGGCGAGCAGCAACCGCCCACCGTAGCCGGCGCCGAAGGCGAGGGCCAATATCGCCACCCCCAGCGCCACTGGCCGCCAGCGGCGACGGTAGCGCCGCCCGCAGTTGGGGCAGCTATCGGCGTCGGTCCGCGAGGCGACCGAGCAGCGCGGGCAGATCTTCAGCGGCGCCTGAGCGGAGTGGGTCGAGTCCTCCATTGCCAGGCAACGCTACCTTGAGGCAAAGAGACGGGAGGCCTCGCGGCCTCCCATCTCGCTGCGAACTTCTTCTTACACGGGTGGGCTAGGACCAGAGCGTCACGAAGGTCCCGGCGTTGTCCGAACCCGCGCCCGGTGTGAAGGTGAATATGAACGCCCCGGTACCGGCTGGGCAGTTACCGCCGTTATCGCCAAGCCCGAGCTGCGCGACCTCGAAGAGCGAGTCGTTGAAATCGATCGTTACGACGCCTCCCTTCGGTGTCGCTGCCAGACCGGTCAGGCAGTAGGTACCGGTAAAGGGATGGGTCACCCCGCCGATTCCTTGCGCGTTCGTCAGCGAGGCGCCGGCTCCCGCGATCTGCGCGCGCATAACCAGGGAGTTGGCGTTTGTGGCGGTCTGCGCGCTCTTCACCGCCAGGGTCGGGGCGAGCGCCGCGATCCGCTGGTTTGCCACATTCGTGGCGATCTTCTTCACCTTCTTCTTGGTGAGTGCCGCGCTTGTGCTTGCGCCTGGGCTGGCGACCGCGGCCCCCGTGACGGCGGCGACCAGCGCCAGGACGGCGACGATCATCGCTGCCGTCTGCCGCCCCCTGATCAAGTGCTTCACGTCTCCCTCCGATCTCGCCTGAAGCCACCGACCCAGTTGCCGAAGGCCTCCCGGGCGTCGATTACCTGGAACCCTCCTTCTTACCTGGAACCCTCCTTCATATGACCGCGTAAGTCAACCCCTCCGTTGCCGGGTTCTGGACGGTCCCTGGACGGAGGCCGACCTAGGGGTGTTTGCCCGGTGGCAGAGCGGGTCCGCTTGATGCAGGCGGCGGCGGGTTGAGGCAATCGGCGAAGGCCTCGCTTTGCTGGTCCGGAGGGAGGTGCGCCGTCTTGCCCTCGCACATCCTCCGGCGTTCAGCGGGCGTTTGCTTCGCTGGCTTGCCCTTTCGCCGTTTCAACTTCCCGGCTGGAGGACGCGAAGTAGGTTTCGGGCCCGCGCCCGGAGTGGTTTTTGTCTGCGTCGGCGTGGTTTTTGTCTGCGTCGGCGTGGTTGTTGCCTCGCCATCGCCTTGTCCCGGCTGTGCCGGCACGGTTATCTGCGGAGCGGTCGGCGTCACCAGGTCGGTAGTGGAACCGCCACTGGAGTCACTACTCCCCCCGCAGCCCGTCAGCAACCAGGCAATCACGAGCAGACCCCAGGTCCCCGCTTTGATCGATCCCGCCAAAATCACCGCCGATTCTATTCGGAGCCGGGCCCGAACGTGTCAAGGGCGCAGATATCCCTCGGCTTCGGCTGCTTTGCGGGTTCACGGGCTGTGAGGAAGTAGGGTCAGCGCGTGGCCACGGTGACGCGGCGGCGCAAGCATTGGGGCTGGGGGTTGGCGGACCAGCAGCCCTCACGTGCGCAGGTCGAGGGGATCGCGAGCGCGGTCACCGAGCGGCTCGGGTTCGACGTCGACCGGGTCGAGGATCCGGTCCCTTTGGAGGGTGTCGAGCTCCCCGACTCGAGGCTAAGGCCGCCGAGCGAGCTCGCGGCCATGTTCTCGGCCGAGCGCTACGACCGCGTCGCACACGCGCTGGGCAAGGCCTACCGGGACGTGGTGCGCGGCTTCCGGGGCGAGTTCCCGAACCCGCCGGACCTGGTCGCCTACCCCGAGTCGGCCGAGGACGTCGACGCCATCCTCTCCTTCTGTGCCGACGCCGGCGCCGCGGCGATCCCGTTCGGCGGCGGCACCAGCGTGGTCGGCGGGGTGGAGCCGCGCATGCGCGACGAGTACCGCGCGGTGGTCACGCTCGACCTGAGGCGCATGGACCGGGTGCTCGAGGTGGACGCGGTCTCGCGGGCGGCGCGGATCCAGGCGGGCGCCACCGGCCCTGGGCTCGAGGCCCAGCTGCGGGAGCACGGCCTCACCCTGCGCCATTTCCCGCAGTCGTTCGAGTACTCGACCCTGGGCGGCTGGATCGCGACCCGGGCGGGGGGCCACTTCGCCACCCTCTACACCCACATCGACGACCTGGTTGAGTCGGTCCGGGCGGTGACGATGGATGGGGAGTGGGAGAGCCGGCGTTTGCCGGGCTCGGGCGCCGGCCCCAGCCCCGACCGCACCCTGATCGGCTCCGAGGGAATCCTCGCGGTGATCGTCGACGCCTGGGTGCGGGTTCGCGAGCGCCCCAGCTTCAAACTCTCCTGCGGGGTCGGGTTCGAGGACTTCGCCGCGGGAGCCGAGGCCGTCCGCGAGATCGCCCAATCGGGGCTCAACCCGTCCAACTGCCGGCTGCTCGACGCGACCGAGTCGGAGACCACCTCGGCCGGGCCTCCGGGCAAGGCCCTGCTGGTGCTCGGCTTCGAGTCCTCCCACCATCCGGTGGATGAGTCGATGTCGATCGCGATCGAGGCCGCCCGCGGCCACGGCGGCGAGCCCGGCGAGATCGGGGCGAAGACAGCCGAGCAGCCGGGGCCGGGTAGCCGCCGCGAGGCTCCGGCGCCCGCGGAGCCGGGCGAGGACCCGGTCAATGCCTGGCGCCACGCCTTCCTCT
>JBOGZE010000078.1:0-3361 GCA_050697055.1 Solirubrobacterales bacterium | reverse complement strand
AAACCCCGCCCGGTGCAAGGCCAAGCAGGACCGTCGACCCGGCCCGGCGAGGTCCAGGTGGGCCGCATAGATAGATGGCTGCCCCCGACAGGATCCGGCTTACAGGCTCGCTAAGGAGAGGGCCCCGGCAACGGGGCCCTCTCTATTTCCGCGTGAAGATGGTGGTCTCGCACGCCTCCGGCCAGCCGTCCTTGATCCCGCTGAAGCGCCGCTCCCGCCAGCCGGCGAGCAGCTCGTAGGCGTGGGCGTAGCCGGGGCGGTCCGAGTCGTCGAGCAGCAGGTGGCGACCGGGCCGCACCTTCTCGCGAGCGGGCCGGAGGGCGTCGATCCGGCTCACCTCGGGCGCCTCGAGGAAGTCGACCACCACGAGGTCGAAGCTCCCGTCGTCGAGTGCCGCGACCGTGCTCGGAAATTCCTCAACCGCGGTCAACCTCAAGTCGACCTCGAGCTCTTGCTCGCGGAGCCGCTCGGCTGCGTGCTGGTGCCAGTACGGATTGTCCTCGAGGCTGAGCAGCATGCCGGCTCGTCTCGCGAACCAGGGAGTCGAGCGGCCCGCGCCCAGCTCGAGGATCGCCCAGTCGCGGCGAATCCGGCGGCCCAGCCAGCCGATCGCCGCGGGCACGATCCAGGGCCGCTCCGGCGTCACTCCGCGCCGCGCCAGCCACCACGCGGCCGGGTAGCGGAGCCAGCTCGAGAGCGGCATCGGCCCGCGCGCGGTGTGGAAGCGCCCGGCCCTGTTCCCGGGGTCGTGGGGCCCCCGGGCGGCGACGCTCATGAGTCCTTCGGTGGCCACTTGCCCGCCTCGACCTTCTTCTTGAAGCGGGCCTGGCGGCGGCGGGCGTCGCGCATCAGCAGCGGGGTGAGGCGGACGGCGAGGTCTGGGTGGCGGTCGGCGAAGCGGACGAGGCGGCCGCGCCAGCCCTGGATCACGATCAGCGCTTTGGGTTTCTCGAGCAGGCGCGCGACCCGGGCGGCAACCTGGTCGGGCATCAGCATCTTGCCCGAGAAGGAGAAAGCGTTGTTGGGGTCGTCGAGCTTGTCGGCGATCATCGGCGTCCAGACAAAGTCGGGGCAGACCGCCGAGACGTGGATCCCCTCGATCCCCGAGCGGCGCAGGTCGGCGAGGGTACCGAGGGTGAAGGCGATCGCGGCGTGTTTGCTCGCCGAGTAGCCGATCTCCCCAGGCACAGCGACCAGCCCGGCGAAGGAGATGATGTTGACCACATGGCCCCGGCCGGCGTCGCGCATCCGCTCGATCGCCGCCAGGGTCCCGTTGTAGGTGCCGACGGCATTCACCTCCAACATCAGCCTGTGGGCCTCGAGATCCTGCTCGTAGGCGACCCCGGAAATGAGGATGCCGGCGTTGTTGACCCAGACATCGAGCGACCCGGCCCGCTCGACGACCGCGTCGGCGGCGGAGCGGCAGGCCTCTGCGTCGGTGACGTCGAGTTGTGAGGCCCAGGCGGCGTCGCCGATCTCCGCGGCCGCCCGCTCGGCGGCCTCCCCGTCGACGTCGGTGACGGCGACCTGGAAGCCGCGGCCGGCCAGGCGCCGAGCGATCGCCAGCCCGATTCCGCCGCCCGCTCCTGTCACCAGCGCTCCGGGCATGGGGGGAGGATATGGCGCGCCGCCCCTCAGGTGCCTGGACAATTCGTTTCGCGGCAAAGGTTCGGAGGTGAACCTTCCGAATCGAGGAGTGGCGGAAGGATGCCCGGAGGTCTGTTAGCATCCCGCGCCACTTCCGCTGAATCTCCACCCACCGGAAAAGGGTCGGAGAGCGGGGGACCCAATGTTGGGGCGAATCGTGGCCCGTTTGCCACGTAGCGCGATCTTTCAGCGCGAGCCCGTCAGCTAACCCCGCAAGCCACGAAAGAGGAAGGTTGACGCTGAGCTCGAAAAACCGCGTTGTTCTTGTGGGACTGTCCTGCCTGGCACTGCTGGCGGGGAGCGCCTCGGTCGCGCACGCACAGTCCGGTGGCACCGAGGTGCCGGGCAGCACAGAGCCGGCGCCGGCGCCCAGTGGCGGGACCAGCTGGACCGTCTACAAGGCCGCCACCTGGTACGGCCCCGGTCTGTGGGGCGAGCCCACCGCCTGCGGCATCGTCCTGGCGCCGACCGTGATCGGGGCCGCGCACAAGAAGCTCCCCTGCGGCACCCAGGTCACCTTCACCTACAACGGCATCAGCGTGACCGGCACCGTGATCGACCGGGGGCCCTATCAGAAGGGCTACGCCTGGGACCTCACCAAGAAGACCGCCAAGCGGATCGGCTTCCTCACCGTCGGCTCCGGGCCGATCCAGGCCACGGTCACCCCGGCGTTCTAGTCGCGCCGCGTTCTACTTGCGCCGTAGGCCAGGGTTGATCTAGGCGGCGGAGCGGAGGACCGCGGGGTCCGAGCTCTCCAGCGGCAGCTCGGCCGCGGAGGCGACCAGGCTCTCGAACTCGGCGAGCGCCAGCTCGGTGACGGCCTCGAGGATCTCGTCGTCGGACCAGCCGGCCTCCCGAGCCTCCTCGACCAGGTGATGGGGCGGCCGCTGCTCGTGATCGAGGGTCTCCTCGAGCAGGGTCAGGAGCGCCGCCTCCTTCTCGTCCGAGGAGGTGAACTCGCGGGCGCGGGCGACCTCGTCGAGGCCGAGCCCTGCGGCGCGGGCGGTTCGGGCGTACTGGTTGAGGGTGTAGGGATCGTTGCGGCGCTCGGCGACCGCCAGCCCGATCCGCTCGCGGGTCGCGCGAGGGAGGACGCCGGAATGGAGCTCGCTGCGGAAGCGGGTGTAGGCGCGGAGGGCCGCGGGCGACTCGGCGAGCACGCCGAGGAACTTGGAGACGGCACCGCCGGCGGTCTGGATGCTCTTGATCAGGGGAGCGCTGCCGTCGGGGGCGGTGAGCTCGTCGTGGATGTGGAAGCGGCTTACTTCGGTCTTGACTGTCATCTGGCGGCTCTCTCGACTGTTACAGGCACTTTACTTTACTTTTGGCCTAATACTTACGGGTCGTAAGTGTACAAGGTTCCCGCATCACTTGCTTTCTGGTACGAGCGAGGGCGGCTCGCGGATCTACGACGGCGCCGGTAGATTCCCGCGTCCGATGATGCGAGGGTGCTCCGATGACGCGAGGGCGCTCCGAGGCATAGCCGAGGAACGACCCGTTTAATGCGGGAGCAACCCGATTTATGAGAAGAGTAGGAACGTGCCCGAGACCCCAACGACAGCGAAAGAAGCGTTGGCCTTCTGCGAGGACAACGACGTCCGCTTCGTCCGCCTCTGGTTCACCGACATCCTCGGGCAGCTGACGAGCTTCTCCATCAACGTCGCCGACCTCGAGGACGCCTTCGAGGGCGGCATGGGCTTCGACGGCTCCTCGA
>JBOGZE010000077.1:0-8277 GCA_050697055.1 Solirubrobacterales bacterium | reverse complement strand
GTCGATCAGTTTGGCGCCCCCCGCTATCCGGAGCTGGTTCTGGTCGCGAGCTCGGGCGGAGATCAGCTTGCTCACCGCGTCCTTGGCTCGCTGACCCGCAGCTACGAGATCCTCGGCAAGAACCCGGACAGGGCTCTGCAGGACCTGGTCGCCGAGGTCCCAGGCCTCGACCGGTCCTCACAGACGGCGCAGCTGGACGCCCTCACCTCGAGCCAGGCGTTCACGCTCGGAGATTCCGCCGCAACCTCGGAGCTGGAGCATGATTCGGTCGCCCGCTGGCATCGCTGGGCGCAGGGAAGTGGGCTTCTGCAGGGCCCCTAGTCGGCGACTCACTTGAGTCACGAGCCGATCATTTCATCAGTGTGGGACCGACCGTTAGTTTGGGTCGACGAGCCGTGCGACGAGCTCCGGCAGCTCGCGGACCATACGGCTCCGCGGGACCACCAGGTCGAGGCCGGCGGCCTCGGCGCGGCTCTTCGTCTCGACGTCGGTGTGCTGGTGGAAACCCAGCACGGGCACTCCCAGGTCCGCAAGCCGCTCCGGTTCGAAGGCGTCGAGGTCGGCGACCACCAGGTCGACGTCGTCGAGCTCATCGGGGAGGGTCGAGCGCTGCTCAACCTGATGGTCCGCGGCACCGAGCGAGGTGGTCACCCGGCTGGCGAGCATCAGGTCGGTGCCGAGGACGACGACGCGTGCCAAGTCAGAGGTTGCGGCGACGGCGGAACTCGCGGCGGACGCTCTCCGGGCGCCCCCACATCTGCACCACCTCCGCCCTGCCCTCCTGGGCGTCGCGGACGCGCAGCTCCCCCGCGATTCCCTCGCGGTCGAGCTTCGTCAGCACGCCCTTGACCGTTTCCGGGGCGGCCGCGTGGCCGAAGCGGTGGGCGACGTTGAGGCGCCAGTGCCAGTCGGCGCGCGAATAGGGCTGAGCGTTCACCTGAGAGAGCATCACCGCCGCGTCCACGTAGCGGTGCTCGTCGGCGATCCGCAGGTCGAGCTCCAGGTCGGTCCAGTCGTCGGGGAGCGAGTCGACGATGCCCTCGAAGGTGTCCGCTAGCGCCACGCTCGGAATCTACCGCCGCGCCCCCGCGGTTACATCGGTGACCCAGATCCGCTCGGCGAGCTCGGGGCCGAGCGGATGGGTCTCGCCGCCGATCTCGACCGTGAGCGGTCCCCCGAATGGCTGCCACTCCCCCACCGTCAGCTTCGCCCCGGGCTGGATCCCACGATCGGCGAGGTAGCGCAGCATCGAGGCATCGCGGTCGGAGACGCGGGCGAAGACTCCCGACTGGCCGGCCTCCATCTCGCTGAGGGCGACCGTGTCGTCATCGCTGACCGCCAGCTCGCGGCTGGGGATTGGGTCGCCGTGGGGATCGAGAGCGGGCTGGCCGAGCTTGGCCGCGATCAGTTCCTCCAGATCCTCGGAGATGTGGTGCTCGAGCACCTCCGCCTCCTCGTGCACCCGGTCCCAGGGCATGTCGAGGATCTCGGCCAGGAAGAGCTCGAGCAGGCGGTGGTGACGGATCACCTCGAGCGCCAGGCGCTCGCCCCGCTCGGTGAGCCGGGCGCCGTGGTAGGGCTCGTAGTCGACCAGGCCCTCGTCGGCGAGGCGCTTCAACATCCCCGAGGCGGACGCGGGTGTCACCCCGAGGCGTTCGGCGACGGCGCTGGTGTGGACCGGCTCCTCGCCGCGCCCCTGCAGTTGGTAGATCGCCTTGGCGTAGTTCTCGGCGCCCTCGTTCGTGCGCCGGGCGGGGTGAGCGTTGTGGCCCCGAATGGGCGCCGCCCCGGCGGCGGGCTTGTCGGCCGGGTGCCCCATCAGACGGAGATCAGCAAGCTGGTCGCGTAAAGGATCCCGGCGCCGACGAGCATCCCCGCGATGCTCAGCGGGTGGAGAGCCTGGCCCTTGCCATCCCTGACCGAGGGCAGCAGCTGGCCGATCACCTGGACGATCGCTCCGACGCCGACCCCGATCAGGAAAGCGGCCAGCTCCTGGTTGTAGGCCGCTGCGCCGATCACTGCCCCGAGGACCGCGGGGCCGCCGGCGATCAGGCCAAGGGCCAGCAGCCGGGCGAGGGTCGGGCGCTCGGCCCGGGCGAGCGGCGCGACGATCGCCAGTCCCTCGGTCGTGTTGTGGATCGCGAACCCGACCACCAGGAAGGCACCGAGGGCGAGCGAGCCGACCGCGTAGGCGGAGCCGATCGCCAAGCCCTCTCCCAGGTTGTGAAGCCCGATCCCGATCGCGACCATCAACGCCAGCCGCATCGCCCCTGCCCCCGCGCGCCGTTGCCGCTCGACCCCCGCCCGCAGGTGGCGGTCGATCGCGGTCAGCACCAGGTACGCGGCACCCGCGCCGAGGAACACAAGCTCGGCACCCCCGAAGGCGCCGGTCGAACCATTCCCGATCTCGAGCCCCTCGAGGGAACCGTCGATGACCAGGAACCCCAGCAGCCCGATCGTCACCGCCATGAACAGGCGGACCCAGTCATCCGCGACCCGGCGCAACGCCGGGAAGAACAGCATCCCGAGGATCACGGGAACGATCCCCACGTAAGTGCCGAGCAGGGTCATCAGGCCGTAGAAGCCGGCACCGGCCTCGGGGGTCTCGACCGCGACATCGATCTGGTGCTCGATCGTCGCCCCCGTTGAGGTGAGCATCGAGATCGTGTACGCAGCGCCCTCCTGCCACGGGTAGTCGAGGGTGAGGGTCTCCTCGCCGAGCCGCCCGACCTCGCCATCGGGGTCGGCGGCAAACGCGACGTAGGAGTCATTGACCGCCACCTGCGAGACCTGGACCGGGTCGGGGCCAGTGTTCCGGACCGAGAGCTCGATCTCGCCGGGACGGAGGACGGTGCGCTCCACCGCGAGCTCCTCGACCGGCGGGCCGCGCCGCTCGTCGAGCCCAGGGCCCCCCAGAGCGGCGAAGAGCGCGATCGCCACCGCGATCAGCAGCAGCGGTCCGGCGACCAGCGCCCAGGTCGGAACGCCGCCGATTGCGCGCTCGGTGCGCCCGGCGGCCTCCATCAGGTGCTCTCCTTCGGGGCTTCCGGCTCCGAGCGGTAGGCGACCGGTCGCCGCTTGCGATCGCGCGCGCCGCCGACATCGAAGAAGCCCATCCAGCCGAGCTCGGCGAACTCGGTCTTGTGGGCGTGGAACATGTACTCGCCCACGTAAGGGAACTCGAGCTCCAGGATTCCCCGCTGGGCCTGGCCCTGGAGGACGGTGTCCGTGTACTCGACCGGGCTCAGGGACGTCCCGGTGGGGAAGTAGTTGAAGAAGTTGGCGTGGACGTGGAACGAGTTGATCGGGTCGAACTCGAGCAGGTTCGCCAGGTAGATCCGCACCGGCTCGCCACGCCCGACCTTGATCGGCTCGTTAACGTAGTGGAAGGCGACCGTGTTGACGCCGTAGACCTGATTACCCTCGGCATCGAAGTTGGTGTTGAACCCGTTCATCACCATCACCAGCTCGTCGGCCTCATCCCGCCCCTGCTTCGGGTCGACGATGAAGGCGCCGTAGAGACCCCTGGCGATGTGCTCTGCGAGCGGCCCGGCGTGGCAGTGATAGAGGTGAATGCCGAAGGGCCGGGCGTCGAACTCGTAGGTTGTCTCCTTGCCGCTGTCGATCAGGCCGGCGCCGATTCCGGGCACCCCGTCCATCTCGGCGGGGTGGAGCCCGTGGAAGTGAATCGTGTGCGGGTGGGCCGATCCGTTGACGAATCGGACCCGGAGGAGGTCGCCCTCGCGACAGCGCAGGGTCGGGCCCGGGACCCTGCCGTTGTAGGCCCAGGCCGGGTAGTGGACGCCGGGGGCGACCTCGATCTCCTTGTCGCTCGCGACCAGTGTCCACTCGCGGAGGACCCGGCCGTTCGCGAGGCGGCGGGTCTTGCCCCAGTCGAAGTCGCGGAGGATCTCGGTCGGGTTGAAGCCGTTGGCCGCGTGGTCGACGACCGCGCCCGGGCGAAAGGTCGGCCCCGCCGTTCCGCCACCGTGGATCGCGCTCGCCGCACCCTCGGCGGCGCCGTGAGCCTCCGAGGCCTCCGCTCCCTCGATCGCGTGGTGGATGCCCTGATGGGGCACGAGCTGATGAAGGACGGGAAGGGCGGCCCCCGCGGTGCCGCCGATCAGCAGGTTGCGCCGGTTGAGCTTTGCCACGCCAAGCATTGAAGCACACCCGAAACCTGAACTTAGCTATTCCTAACTTTCTGGGGCATGCAGCCGCCCTGGCCGAGTCGCGACGCCTCCTACAATCGGCGCGATGGCCGATGTCACCGCAGCGGTCGAGCTCGACGGCCAGTACCGGTCGATGCGCGAGGGCGCCGGCCTCCTCGACCGCTCCGACCGCGGCAAGCTGCTGGTGCGGGGAGCGGACGCCGCCGAATACCTCCAGGGCCAGCTCACCAACGAGATCGTGGGACTCGACCCCGACCAGGGCTGCTACACGGCCCTGCTCGATCGCAAGGGGCACGTCGTCGCCGACATGAGGGTCCTCCGTCTGAGCCACAGCCACGCCGGGGGGATATGGCTCGACAGCGAGGCGACCGCACTCGAGCCCCTCCGGAAGCACCTCGAGACCTACAAGATCGGCCGCGAGGTGGAGGTCGTCGATGAGACGGAGGAATGGGGGATCAGCTCGCTGATCGGCCCCGGCTCGGCAAAGGTCGCCGGGTCCGCCCCGCTCTCGCCCGAATACACCCAGCACTACTACGTGCGCGACGGGATCGAGATCCTCGCCGTCGCCACCGACCTGGGCCTCGACCTGATCACCCGATCCGAGGCCGCCGAGGCGCTGCGCGAGCAGCTGCTCGCCTCCGGCGCGGACCCAGTCACCGAGGAGGCCGCCGAGATCGTCAGGGTCGAGTCGGGCCGGCCCCGGTTCGGGCACGACTTCGACGGCAGGACGATGCCCGCCGAGGCCGGGATCGTGGAGCGGGCGGTCGACTTCGAGAAGGGCTGCTATATCGGCCAGGAGCCGGTGGCGCGTTTGCACTACCGGGGCAAGCCAAACAGGCGGCTGGTCGGGCTCCGCCTCAGCGCCCCCGCCGAACGGGGCGCGGCCCTGAGGCTGGGCGAGCGCGAGGTGGGAGCGATCGGCTCGGCCTGCGTCTCCCCCGCCCGCGGCCCGATCGCGCTGGCAGTCGTCCGGCGCGAGGCGGATGCCGGCGACCGGCTCGAGGTCGGCGACGGTGAGCTCACCGCCGAGGTGGCGGAGCTTCCCTTCGCTGCCTAGCCAGGGCTGCCGGGTTGCGCCCCGGGTCTGGAGCATGGGCTAGATTCCCTGCGCATGTCGCGGAGGAGGGGAAGAGCGCTGGTTGCGGTGGGCGTCGGCCTGGCCCTGATCCTCGCCGCCTGCGGCCGCGATGACTTCGACAACGACCCGCGGCCCCCGGTGCCGGCAGAGATCACGGTGAAGATCGGCGATGGCCAGATCGTGGTCTCGCCGAAGGAGTTCGGCGCCGGCCTCGTCAACTTCGAGATCGCGAACCTCGACGACTCCCCAGCGACGCTCTTCATCGAGGGGCCGATCGAGGCGGAGAGTCCCGAGATTCCGGCGCGCGGCAACAACAGCCTGAAGACCGAGCTGGAGACCGGCAGCTACGAGGCGAGCGCCGACGGGGTCGAGGCGAGGCCGTTCAGCTTCGAGGTCGGCCCGGAGCGCGAGTCCGGGCAAAACGACCTGCTGTTGCCGTAACTAGTCGGCTGCGGAAGGGGCGATCAGAGATTCGGCCTGCTCCAGGCAGTCGTCGACATCCTTGACGATCGCATCAAAGCCGTCGCGGGCGCCCTCGATCCCCTGTTGCGCCCGGGTGAGCGAGTCTCTGACGCCCTTGCCCCGCTTCAGCGCCGCCCTCGCGCGCTCCACCAGAGCGCTGATCCCGGCCGCGTCGACCTCGAGCTCCCCCTCGGAGCCCATCAGGGCCCGGGCGCAGGCGTAGCGATAGACCAGTTCGAGCCCGAATGGGTCGACAGTCTCCTTGTCGAACACCACCACCATCTTGTTGCCCTGGTACTCATGCAGCTCCTGGGTCCGAGAAGGGACCTTGCCCGGGCCCGAGACGACCAGCACGGCAAAGCTCGCGTCCCGGCCCTCTAGCTCGGCGTTGAGCTCCTGCCAGGCGTCGTTGCGGCTCAGCTTCTTGTCCTTGGCCTCGAAGATCACCCGCGCTTTCGCGGGGCCATTCGCCCCGCCGATCTCGACCAGCGTGTCCCCCTTCTTGCTTCCCGCTTCGTTGCTGACCGCGCCGACGTGATGGGCGGCGTCTCCGCCCGCGGAGGCGATCCGGTCGATCTCGTCGTGAACTGCGTCCTCGAACACGCAGCCCTTCTGGGTGCCCGCTTCGATCGCGGCCTCGAGCTCGTCGCTTCGCTGCTGGAGGCCGGCGAGCTCCGCCGCTTCCTTCAGCACCTGGTCAAGCTTCTGTTCGAGCTTCTGGTCGCGGGCGTCCTGATCCTCTCGCCGCTCCTTCGCCCACCCCCGAACCGTCGACAGCAGGGGACGGATCGGGTTCAGCTCGTCGTCGGCGGAGAGGCGATCGAGGAACGCACGATCGCGCTCCTCGAGCGTCGCCTTGATCCGGGCCTGGACCGCGGTGTCCCGACCTTCGTCGAAAAGCTCGGCCAGCTGTTCGGAGAGACTCGCGGAGTGTCCTTCGAGGGCAGCGGTGAGCGCGCCCTGGGCTTCGTCTGAGCCAAAGGCTCGCCGGATCTCAGCTTCGATTCGCTCCGCGGCCTCGCGGTTCTTGGCCTCCAGCTGCTCGCGGTGCTCGCTGGCGAGCCGCTCGAACTCGCGCTTGACGTAGTCGACCTCAGCGGCAACTTCCTCGCGGTCGAGCACCCTGGCCCCGATCTCGATCGCCTTGGCAATCGTGTCCAGGGCCCCCTGGCCGGACTCCGCACGCTGCCTGACAACCCGCGCCGAGCGCTCGTCGTTGATCGTCAGCGACTCGATCACGAGGCGATCCCCGATCGCCCGCACCGCGCCCTCCGGGGCGTCAGTGTCGAGGGGCAGTTGTGGCTTCTCGGATGCTTCCATCGGACTCCTCAACGTAGTCGCGCCTCCGGACGGGAACCTGACGTGATGCGAGGGTCCGCGCAAGCGGAACCCGTTTTGCTCAACTACGATCCCGGCGTCCGAGGACCGCGAACGCAGGAGTCGATGTGGCCGTAGAGATCGCCGACGTCTCGAAGCTGGCCGTGGAGCCGGGGACGCTCCCGGAGAAGATGGCCGCCTGGGTGATCCGCCCGGAGCGCGAGGGCGAGCCGAAGGATGCCTTCCAGGTGGAGGAGATCGACGTTCCCGAGCCCGGCGCCTTCGAGGTGATCGTCCGGGTGATGGCGGCGGGCGTCAACTTCAACAACGTCTGGGCGGCGCTCGGCAAGCCCGTCTCGGTGTTCGGCTACGGCGACCACGAGGAGTTCGGGCACCACATCGGCGGCTCGGACGGCTCGGGGATCGTCTGGAAGGTCGGCGAGGGCGTCACCAAGTGGAAGCCCGGCGACGAGGTCGTGATCCACTGCAACCAGGCGTCCTACGAGGACGTCGAGGTGCACGGCCTTGACCCGCTCGCCGCCCCCAGCCAGATGATCTGGGGCTACGAGACGACCTGGGGCTCCTTTGCCCAGTTCACCAAGGTCCAGGCCCAGCAGCTCCTCCCCCGGCCCCGGAACCTCTCCTGGGCCGAGTCCTCGGCCTACGGGCTCACCTACTTCACCGCCTTCCGGATGCTGATCGACCAGTGCAAGCTCCAGGCGGGGCACAACGTCCTGATCTGGGGGGCGGCCGGCGGCCTCGGCGTCTTCGCCACCCAGCTCTGCGCGGCGGCCGGGGCGAACGCGGTCGGCGTCGTCTCCTCGGAGGAGAAGGGCGAGCTGGTCAAGCGCCTCGGTGCCGTCGACTACATCAACCGCAATGAGTTCGCCGGGATGATGCGGAAGGGCGGCGAGTCGCCGGATGAGGAGAAGGCGCGCTTCAAGGAGTCGCGGGGCTTCGCGAAGCGGGTGAAGGAGATCCTCGGCGACGCTCCCGAGATCGTCTTCGAGCACGTCGGCCAGGCGACCTTCCCGACCTCGGTCTTCGTCGTCAAGCCGTTCGGCAAGGTGGTGATCTGCGGAGCCACCTCGGGCTACACGCTCGACTTCGACGTCCGCTACCTGTGGATGCGCCAGAAGCAGATCATCGGCTCGCACTTCGCCAACGCCTATGAGTGCATGCGCGCCAACAAGCTGATCGCGGAGGGCAAGATCCGCCCGGTCCTCTGGCAGGTGATGGGATTCGACG
>JBOGZE010000076.1:0-2809 GCA_050697055.1 Solirubrobacterales bacterium | reverse complement strand
GTCCGCGGCCACGTCTCGCTCGGCGATCTCTCGGACCGAGGAATCGAGCTTCCGGTCGACACCGACGCCTACAACTCGATCGGCGGCTACGTCTTCGGGGAGCTCGGGCGGCTGCCAAAACGGGGCGACGTGATCAGCGCCGACGGCTTCGAGATCCGGGTCGAGTCGGTGCGCGAGAACCGCATCGATGCGGTTCGGATCCACGCCGCCACCCCGTAGGGGCGCGTTAGCAGGGCTTTTCGCTTCCGTCCGTTTACGCCTCTAGCTTGCCCGCAATCGGGTCCGCCAGGGACTCGCCCCGAGGAGGCCACCATGTGGGTCGTTCGGCTCAGCGACAAGCAGCTCGAGGTGGTGAGGGCCGTGCTCCGCTCGGAAGAGCATCGCGGGCCGGCGCTCGAGGGAGCGCTGGAGGCACTCGACCTCGCCCGCTGGGACGACCTGCCCGAGGCACAGCTGCCCTGGAGCGAGGTCGAAGCCGAGGCCGACAAGCAGGGTGTCTCCGAAGTCGACGTTATCTGGGATCGTTGCGGCCGTCATGAGGAGCCCGCCGTCCCCCCGATTCGCGCCCGCGCTCGACGCCCCCAGCGCAAGGGCAAGGGCAAGGCGCCGGATAGGCGCGCGGCTTAGCGCCGCGCTGCTGAGCGTCGCGGTCGCGGCGCTCGCCGGCTTTGGATGTGGATCCGACGGCTCCAGCCCGGACCGGTTCGACTCCGCTCGAGCGTTCGATCTGATCGAGCGCCAGGTCGCCTTCGGGCCCCGACCCGCCGGCTCCGAGGCATCCCAGGCCCTCGGTCGTCAGCTGCGGCGCGAGCTGCCCAACTTCGAGGTGCAGCCGCTGGCCGGCGGGCTGCTGAACCTGATCAGCGTCATCCCCGGCGAGCAACCAGCGATCGTCATCGGTGCGCATTACGACACCGAGGCGACCATCCCCGATTTCGTCGGCGCCAATGACGGGGCCGCCGGGACCGCCGCCGTGGTCGAACTGGCGAAGATCCTTCCCGGGCTGCTGCCGGATGAGCATCGCGAGATCCGCCTCGTCCTCTTCGACGGCGAGGAAGAGCCCGCGGGCTGCCCGGAGCGGCGCTTCCAAGAGTGCGCCCTTCGTGGCTCGAAGGCGTATGTTGCCGCCCACCCCGGGGAGACCGGGGAGATGATCCTGCTCGACTACATCGCCAACAAGGGTCTCCAGATCCCCCGCGAGCAGAACAGCGATCAGGCGCTCTGGGCGCGGCTCCGCGAGGCCGCCTCCGAGCTCGGCGCCGAGAGCTACTTCCCCGACGCAGAGCAGCCGCCGATCATCGACGACCACGTTCCCTTCCTGGAGGCCGGAGTGCCGTCGATCGACCTGATCGACTTCACCTACCTGTACGCCGACACCGCTCAGGACACCGTCGACAAGCTCGATCCCGCCGCCTTCGACGCGGTCGGCGAGACGGTCGCCGAGCTGGTCATCGCCCTGAGCGAGCTTGATCAGTAGCGGAAGAAGCCCTCGCCCGACTTGCGGCCGAGCTTGCCCTCGCGGGTGAGGCTGATCAGGCGCCCGGGCGGGCGGTGGTGCTCCTCGCCGCTGTCGGCGTAGAGCGCCTCGCCGATCGCCACCGCGACGTCCAACCCGACCAGGTCGATCAGCGCCAGCGGCCCCATCGGGTAGCCGGCGCCGAGGGTCATGCAGCGGTCGACCTCCTCCGCCTTCATCCCGGTCTGCTCGAGGAGCCGCACTGCGTCGAAGAGGTAGGGGAAGAGCAGCCGGTTGACGACGTAGGCGGGCTCCTCGGGGACCTCGACCACCGTCTTCCCGAGCCCCTCGCACCAGGCGCGCGCCCGCCGACCGATTCCCTCGCGGGCACCGCTGGGGACGCAGAGCTCGATCAGCTCCATCCGCACCACGGGGTTGAAGGGGTGCAGCCCAAAGACGCGATCGGCCTGACCGCTGCGCGAGCCGAGCTCGGTGAGCGGCAGGGACGAGGTCGTGGTCGCCAGGTCCGCCTCGGGGCAGGCCTCGCCGAGGGTCTTCAGCAGCTCCGCCTTCGGCTCGAGCTCCTCGGCGATCGCCTCGATCACCAGATCGCTCGATTCGAGGTCGGCGGTCTCGGTGGTCACCTTGATCCGCTTCGGGTCCGCGTCGTCGACCTTGGCGCAGAGCGAGGTCGCCCGCTCCTCGGCTCGCCAGGCGGAGGCATCGGAGCGCGCCAGCAGCATCACCTTCGAGGTGGCGCTGGTGCAGGCGGCCAGCCCGCAGGCGATCCTGCCGCTCCCGGCAATCGCCGGCCGCTCATATGTCTCGGCGCCTGCCACCGGCTGGTGTGTGTATCACGTGTCGGCGCGATTCGGCCCGTTTCGGGGTAACCTCGCGGCGAGAGGAAGGCCCTGGTTGACTCGCCAGTCAATCGGGTAAGCTCTCTAGGAAACCTTGGTTGCATCAAAAAACTCACTCAGGAGGCAAAGACGTGGCTGAGAACGGGAACTTCCATGGCCGTGAGGCCGTCATCGTCGAGGCCGCGCGGACACCGATCGGCCGCGGGCACCCCGAGAAGGGCTATTACAAGGACACCCATCCCTCGAACCTGCTTGCGAAGACCTACTCGAGCGTGATCGAGCGGGCCGGTATCGATCCCTCCGAGGTCGAGGACGTGATCGCCGGATGTGCGCAGCAGTTCGGCGAGCAGGGAATCAACATCGGCCGCAACGCCTGGCTCGAGGCCGGGTTGCCGATCGAGACGCCCGCCACCACGATCGACCGCCAGTGCGGCTCCGCCCAGCAGGCCGTCAACTTCGCCGCCGCGCAGATCGCCTCCGGCGTCCACGACGT
>JBOGZE010000075.1:0-3447 GCA_050697055.1 Solirubrobacterales bacterium | reverse complement strand
GGGCCGACCCTAGTAGGGCCGGCCCCGGTCGTGCACACTTCTTCGCTGCCGGCTACGCGGCGACTTCCTCGCCGGTATGCGCCTGCAGCACGGTCTCTCCCTCCTCGCCGGTGCGGATGCGAATCGCCTCCTCCACCGGCAGGACGAAGATCTTGCCGTCGCCGATCTCGCCGGTGCGGGCGTGCTTGAGGATCGTCTCGACGACGAGGCCCTTGTCCTTCTCCTCAACCACGACCTCCACCTTCAGCTTCGGTCGCACGTTGACGGTCAGGGTCGAGCCTCGATAGGTCTCGACGACACCCTTCTGCCGCCCCGAGCCCTTCACCTCGCTGATCGTCAGGGACGGGAATCCCTTCTCGAGCAGCTCGGCGCGGATCGGCTCGAACGCCTCGTGTCGGATGAATGCTTCGATCTTCTTCATCTGTTCACCTCCTCACTTGGCGTCCGCGGTGGCTGTGGTGCTGCTGATCGCCGGCTGCCCGGCGGGCAACGGCCCGCTCGCCGAACCCGGGTACTCCGGCTCCGGGATGAACTGTTCCGGATAGCCGTACATGCCGTGCTCGGAGATGTCGAGCCCGGCGTCCTCCTCGGCCTCCGTGACACGGAGCCCGTACACCTTCTTGATCGCCCAGAAGGTGGCGAAGGAAGCCGCGAACACGAACGTGAACGCAGCCGCGACGCCCAGCGCCTGAGCGCCGAGCTGCTCGAACGCCTCGATGTTGAAGCTGCCACCGATGTCGTTCGCGCCCTTCCCGAGGAGGCCGCTCGCGTACAGGAACCCGCCGATGAACGCACCGTCGTCGTTAGTGACGCCGAATGCGTTGTACTCGGCGAGCCGCGGCGCGGTGAATATGCCGCACGAGAGCGTCCCCCAGATACCGGCCAGGCCGTGCGCCGAAAGCGCGCCGACCGGGTCGTCGATGACCTTGTCGATCGCCAGCACTCCGAGGACGACAATCACACCAGCGATCGCGCCGATGATCGGAGCGGCCCAGACCTCGACGTAGCCGGAGGGAGCGGTGATCGCAACCAGGGCCGCGATCGCGCCGTTTCCGGCCATGCCGATGTCGACGCTCCCCATCCTCAGCTTGCTGGTGATGGCCGCCGTCAGGACGCCGGACGCGGCCGCGAGCTGGGTCACCATCAGGACCTCCGGGAAGCGCCCATCGATGGCGTTCAAGGTCGATCCGGGGTTGAACCCGAACCAGCCCAGCCAGAGGATCAGCACTCCGAGCCCGAACAAGGGCATCGAATGCCCCGGTATGGCTCGCGGCTTCCCGTCACTGCCGTACTTGCCCTTGCGGGCACCGAGCAGGAGCAGCGCCGCCAGGGCGCCGGTCGCACCGATCAGGTGGACCGCCGTCGAACCGGCGAAGTCCTCCATGCCGACGTTGAGCTGGAGCCAACCGCCGCCGAACACCCAGTGGGCGCCGATCGGATAGATCAGCGAAGCGAACACGATCGAGTAGAGGACGTAGACGCCGAACTTGATCCGCTCCAGGGTCGTCCCCCAGACGATCGCCAACGAGACCGCGCAGAAGACGAACTGGAAGAACCACTTCGACTCGACGGTAGCGTCAGAGAGCCCCATCACGGGGAACGCCGTCAACGGGTCACCGAAGTTCTGGAGGAAGAACCCGGTGTCCCCGATCACGTCGTGGAACGGGCCGATGCTCCCGTTCGCCCCGAAGGCGAACGCGAACCCGACCGCGTACCAGCACAGAGCCGCGATCGAGAAGTTCACCAGGATCTTCGCGACTATCGTTCCTGCGTTCTTGCCTCGGGAGAACCCGATCTCGAGGAACGCGAAGCCCGCCTGCATGAACATCACCAGCACTCCGGCGACGATCACCCAGAGCGTGTCGACGGCGACCGTCTCGCCGAGGGTCCCGTTTTGGGCCGCCTCGAGCGTGTCGGCCAGGGCCAGCTGCGGAGCGGCCAGCGATGCCACCAGCGCCACAGGCAGGGCCCACAGCATCTTTGATCTCATTGCCGTTTTTCCTTTCCTTGCCCGCCCGGAACTCGCCCGCGGCGGTCGCGGTTTGCTGACGGGTCGCAAAGTAGGGACGGGCGTAGGAGCGGTGTTTGTCCCGCTGTCGGAAATCGCGGCCGAGCCTTTGTCCGCGCGGTCGGGCGGAGCCGTGTGGCAATCGTCACGATCTCGACCGGCGGGCCAGCGGGCGGTCGGCGATTTCGGACCAATTTGCGGTAGACGCCCGGTGCCTGGTCAGGCACGGCAAGACGGCGAGGCGGAGGCCGTCGCCCGCCGGCTCGAGGTAGGAGCCGCCTGCGTCAACGATGTCCTGGTCAACTTCCTCGCCTCGGACGTGCCGATGGGTGGCTGGAAGGACTCCGGGATCGGCTTCCGCCACGGCGAGTACGGGATCAAGAAGTTCGTCCGGCCGGAGTCACTGGTGATCACCCGCTTCGGCCAGAAGCGCGAGCCGCTCTACTTCCCCTACAGCGACAAGCGTCGCCGGCAACTGCGCAAGATCACCAACTTCTTCAACGCCCGCGACTGGCGCCGGCGACTCGGGCGGTAACGGGGACCCGGGGGAATCTCCCCCGGACCCTGCTGCAGCTACCGGTTGCCGGCGGCGGCCAGGTCGCGGTCGAGGCGCTTGGCCTCGTCGTCGAACCACTCCGAGACCAGGCGCAGCCAAGCGATCTCGGCACGAGTCCGGATCCGGACGTAGTCGGCGTACTGGTCGCCGGCCACCCGCAGCGCGTCTCCGACGCTGATGCCCTCGGCGCCGACACCTTCGTCCCCGACCAGGGTCCAATCGGCGCGGCCGCCGGGGCCGATGTCCTCCTCGAGGGAGAGCCTGGTTCCGTCATTCATCAGGAGGGCCTTTGGCTCGCGCCCTCCCACCTGGATTCCCTGCAGGCCATTCGTTTCCATTGCTTCCTTCCTTGCCCGGCTCCGCCGAGCGATCGTTCTGGTCACCTCCAACTCCAGAACGAGAGGATGCTAGCAATTGCTAACGCGGCGCTAAAAGCTCGTTAACGATTTCGGAAGTCCCGCAGGTTGCGTCAGGTGGCCGGAACGAGCTCCTCGCGCACCTGCCTGGCCGCCTCGACCATGTTCCGGAGGCTCTGCTCGGTCTCGGGCCAGGCACGGGTCTTTAGCCCGCAGTCGGGGTTGACCCAGAGTTGCTCCGGGCGCAGGACCCGGGCTGCCTCGCGCAGCAGCTCCGCCATCTCCTCCACCGTCGGCACCCGCGGCGAGTGGATGTCGTAGACGCCCGGCCCGATGTCGCTGAGGTAGCCGGTCTTCTCCCAGTCGTGCAGGAGCTCCATCCGCGAGCGGGCCGCCTCGATCAGGTTGACGTCGGCCTCCATCGCCTGGATGTGATCCATGATGTCGCCGAAGTCCGAGTAACACATGTGGGTCTGGATCTGGGTCTCGTCCCGGACCACCGAGGTCGCGACCCGGAAGGAGTAGAC
>JBOGZE010000074.1:0-13685 GCA_050697055.1 Solirubrobacterales bacterium | reverse complement strand
GATCTGCCGAGCGAGGTGCAGCTGGCCGAGCTGATCCGCGAGCAGGTCCTCCGCCGCACCCGCGAAGAGCTTCCGCATGCGGTCGAGGTCGAGGTCACCGAGGTCGGCCACCGCGAGGACGGGCTGGTCGAGGTCCACGCCCAGGTCTGGGCGGAAGCCGACTCCCAGAAGGGGATCCTGATCGGCGCCGGAGGCTCGAAAATCAAGGAGACCGGCGCCGCCGCCCGCGCCGAGCTCGAGCGCGAGCTCGGGAGCCGCGTCTTCCTCGACCTACAGGTCCGGGTGCGGAAGCGCTGGCGCCGCGACGAGGGTCTGCTCGACCGGCTGGGGATCGAGTAACGGCGCTGAATC
This sequence comes from Solirubrobacterales bacterium, assembly GCA_050697055.1. Classification (GTDB taxonomy): domain Bacteria; phylum Actinomycetota; class Thermoleophilia; order Solirubrobacterales; family 70-9; genus CAVVYV01. The sequence goes on along the minus strand of JBOGZE010000074.1, from coordinate 13,334 downwards.
CGCCCGGTCAGGCGTGCGAGCAGGGGGTTCGTACACTTGATGCGAGGGTGCTCCGCAGGCGAAGCCGCGGAGCAACCCGTTTAATCATGGTCGTCCAAGCCGCCAGACATGTGGCGAAGGTCCGCTTCGACGAGCGGGGCTTGGTGCCGTGCGTGATGCAGGACGCCCGTAGCGGGGAGGTCTTGACTCTCGCGTACATGAACAAGGAGGCGCTTGAGCTCACCCTCGAGACCCGGGAGATTCACCTCTACAGCCGCAGCCGCCGGGAGATCTGGCACAAGGGGGCGAGCTCGGGAAACATCCAGCGGCTGCGCCAGCTTCGCTACGACTGCGACGCCGACGCCCTGGTCGCTCTCGTCGATCCGGCCGGCCCCGCCTGCCACACCGGCGAGCGCTCCTGCTTCTATCGCGATCTCGAGGGCGACGCCGATCCCGGCGAGGACGCCCCCTCGGTGCCGGGCGATCCGGCGCCGGCCCCCTACGAGGCGCTGGCGCAGCTCGAGCGAACGCTGCTCGCCCGCCAGAAGCAGCGCCCCGACGGCAGCTACACGGTCGAGCTCCTCGACGACCCCTCTCTGGCGGGGTCAAAGGTGAAGGAGGAGGCGGGAGAGGTGGTGAAGGCGGTCAAGGCCGAGTCGGAGGAGCGGGTGGCCGAGGAGGGCGCCGACGTGATCTACCACCTCGCGGTCCTGCTGCTCTCGCGCGGCGTCTCGATGGCCGAGGTGCTGCAGATCCTCAACGGGCGCCGGCGCTGATGGCCTCCCCAGGGGCCGCAACCGCCCCGCTGCCGGGACTCGAGCCCGACCTCGATCGGGCCCGCGAGCTCGCCCGCGACGCCAACGTGGTCCCGGTTCGCTACCGGTTCGTCGACGACTGCGAGACCCCGGTCAGCGCCTTCCTGAAGCTGCGTGGCGACGGCCCCGCCTTCCTGCTCGAGTCCGCCGAGCAGGGGCGGCTTGGCCGCTGGTCCTTCCTCGGCTTCCGGCCGCGGGCGATCCTTCGCTGGAGCGACGGGATCCTGAGCGAGTGGGATGGCGGCGGCGGGGGAGATCCCGACCGGAGCAGCGCCGCGCCCGATCCCTACGCGGCCACGGCCGAGTATCTGGCCCGCTATGAGATCGGCGAGCCCGAACAGCTGCCGCCCTTCGCCGGCGGCGCGGTCGGTTTCTTCGGCTACGACCTGGTGCGGACCGTGGAGCCCCTCGAGAAGCCCAACCCCGACACGATCGGGCTCCCCGACATGGCGCTGATGATCTCCGACGTGCTCCTCGCCTTCGATCACCAGCGCCACGAGGTGACCGTGATCGCCAACGCCTTCGTCGAGGACGGCGGGATCGAGGAGGCCTACGGGCGAGCGGTGGAGACGATCGCCGAGGTTCGCGAGCGGCTGCGAGAGCCGGTGCCGGTCGCCGAGGCGGCGCGGGCGGAGGCGCCGCGGTTCGAGTCGAACCTCACCCAGGACGAGTTCGAGGCGATCGTCAGCCGGATCATCGAGTACGTCCACGCCGGCGACGCCTTCCAGGTTGTTCCCTCGCAGCGCTTCAGCGCCCCCTCGCCCGTCGAGGCCTTCTCGATCTACCGCGGCCTGCGCACGGTCAACCCCTCGCCCTACATGTACTTCCTCGACTTCGGCGACTTCGAGATCGCGGGAGCCTCGCCCGAGCCGCTGGTCAAGGTGAGCGGCCGCCGGGTGGAGACCCGGCCGATCGCCGGCACCTATCCGCGCGGCGCCGACGAAGAGGACGACCGCCGCAACGCCGAGCGCCTCCTCCAGGACCCGAAGGAGCGGGCCGAGCACGTGATGCTGGTCGACCTCGGTCGCAACGATCTCGGCCGCGTCTGCGAGTACGGATCGGTCACCGTCGACGAGCTGATGGTGGTCGAGACCTACTCGCACGTCCTCCACATCGTCAGCCAGGTCTCGGGGACCCTGCGCGAGGAGATCGGGCCGATGGACGTGCTCCGCTCGGTGCTCCCGGCCGGAACCCTCTCGGGGGCGCCCAAGGTTCGGGCGATGCAGATCATCGACGAGCTCGAGCTCCACAAGCGCGGCTCCTACGGCGGGGCGATCGGCTACCTCTCCTACACCGGCGACCTCGACACCGCGATCCACATTCGCACCGTGGTGGTCAAGGACGGGATCGCCCACGTCCAGGCCGGGGGAGGGACGGTCGCCGACGCCAAGCCGACCTACGAGTACAACGAGTCGGTGAACAAGGCAAAGGCGGTCTTCCGCGCCGTCGAGCTCGCCACCGAGCAGCCGGAGTGGCCCTGATGACGAGCGTCCTAGTGATCGACAACTACGACTCCTTCACCTACAACCTGGTCCAGTACCTGGGCGAGCTGGGGGCGGAGGTTGAGGTGGTCCGCAACGACAAGGCGAGCGTCGACGAGCTGCTCGAGCGCGGCGACGATCGGCTTGTGGTCTCGCCGGGGCCCTGCACCCCGGACGACGCCGGGATCTCCCTGGAGGTCGTCCGCCGCTTTGCCGAGGCGGGCACCCCGGTGCTCGGGGTCTGCCTCGGCCACCAGTCGCTGGTCCAGGCCTTCGGCGGCAAGGTTGTTCGCGGCGAGCCGATCCACGGCAAGGAGGCCGAAGTCGAGCACGACGGCCAAGGGATCTACGAGGGCCTCTCCTCCCCGCTGGTAGCCGGCCGTTACCACTCGCTGGTCGCCGACCCGCAGCTGCCGGAGGAGCTCGAGCTCACCTCGACCTTCGGGACCGTGGTTATGGGGGTCCGCCACCGCGAGCTTCCCGCCGAGGGCGTCCAGTTCCACCCCGAGTCGGTGCTGACGCCGCAGGGCAAGCTTCTGCTGGCTAACTTCCTCGCGGGGTAGCTGATGCCGAACGACATCCTCACCCGCGCCATTGACGAGCTCTGCGATGGCACCAACCTGACCGCCGACCACACCTCCGCGGCCCTCGCCGAGATCATGGAGGGCCGCGTCGAGCCGGTCCAGATCGGCGCCTTCCTGATCGCGCTCCGCGCCAAGGGAGAGACCGACGCCGAGCTCGTCGGCCTGGCGCGGACGATGCGGGCGCTCGCCGCCCACGTCGAGATCGGCGACAAGACCCTGGTCGACACCGCCGGCACCGGCGGCGGACCGACCACCTTCAACGTCTCGACCACGGCGGCGCTGATCGCCGCGGGCGCCGGCTGCTGTGTCGCCAAGCACGGCAACCGCTCCGCCACCAGCAGGTCCGGGTCGGCCGACCTGCTGGAGGCGCTCGGGGTGCAGATCGAGCTCAGCCCCGAGCAGGTCGCGGAGTGCATCAACGAGGTCGGCTTCGGTTTCATGTTCGCTCCCAAGCACCACCAGGCGACCAAGGAGGTGGTCCCGGTGCGCAAGGAGCTGGGGGTGCGAACGATCTTCAACCTGCTCGGCCCGCTCACCAACCCCGCCGGCGCCAAGCGCCAGCTGCTCGGCGTCTCCGACCGGAGCTTCCAGGAGACGATCGCCGAGGCTCTTGTGAGCCTCGGCTGCGAGCGGGCGATGGTCGTGTCCGGCGACGACGGGCTCGACGAGCTCAGCACCACGGCGCGGACCAGGGTGATCGAGGTCGTCGAGGGCGGCACCGAAGAGTGGTTCGTCGAGGCCGAGGAGCTCGGGTTGAAGCCGGCATCCCTCGACGAGATCAGCGGCGGGGAGCCGGAGGAGAATGCGGCTGTGGTGAAGGAGACGTTCGACGGCGGCTCGGGCCCGGCTCGCGACATCGCCGTGCTCAACGCCGGGGCGGCGATCTTCGTCGCCGGCCAGGCAGACGACCTCGCCGCGGGCGTGGAGCAGGCCGGGGAGGCGCTGACGTCTGGGGCCGCCGGCGACGTGCTCGAGAAGCTGGTCGCCCGCTCCAGCGAGCTGGCCGGCGCGGCAAGCTAAGGTCAGCAGGACGAGATGGGGATGATCGAGGAGCTGGTCGATGGCGCCCGGGAAGGCGTCGAGCGCCGCCGCAGGCAGGCGCCGCTGGAGGAGCTCGAGGGGCTGCTCGGAACGCGCCCTGAGCCCCGCCCCTTCCGGGAGGCGTTGACACGCCCCGGGCTCTCGCTGATCGCCGAGTTCAAACGGCGCTCACCGAGCGCCGGCGAGATCCGGCCGGGGGCGACGATCGAGGAGATCGCTTCCGCCTACGAGGAGGGTGGGGCGGCGGCGCTTTCGGTGCTCACCGACGAGCCCCACTTCGGTGGCGGGTTCGAAGACCTGCGGGCGGCGCGCCAGGCCTGCGTCCTGCCGGTGCTCCAGAAGGATTTCATCGTCGATCGCTACCAGCTCTACGAAGCGGCGATCGGCGGCGCCGACGCGGCTCTCCTGATCGTCGCCGCACTCGAGCAGGACGACCTCGCCCGGCTCCACGACGAGGCCCGGGGCCTCGATCTCGACCCCCTGGTCGAGGTCCACAACACCGACGAACTGGAGCGGGCGCTGCAGATCGACGCCGAGGTCCTGGGGATCAACAACCGCAACCTCGACGACTTCAGCGTCGACGTCCGGACCACCTTCGAGCTGATCACCGACGTTCCGGCCGGCAAAACCGTCGTCTCCGAGAGCGGCATCTCCGACCGCGGCACCCTGGAGGAACTAGAGCGGGTGGGAGTGGACGCCGTGCTGATCGGCGAGGCCCTGCTCCGCGCCGAGGACCCCGAGGCGAAGGTGCGGGAGCTGACCGCTGACGAGGAAGCCACCCGCGAGCACTTCCTCTAGCCCCACCGCGAAGCTCTTAGAAACCTCGTAGCCACCGCTTAGGGCGGATTAAGCGGCGGCCGCAAACCTGCCGCCATGGCGCGAATCGGGCGGTTCCTGTCCACCTCCTTCGGCTCCGCGATGCTCGGCGGGGGCGTCGTCGCGATCGCGGGGCTGCTGCTGATCGAGACCGGGGTGATCGACACCGACGACGACGCCGGCAGCTCGCTCGCCGCCGCGCCCCTGACCAGGCCGGCGAGCCAGTCCGAGGGCAAGGGCCTCACCGTCACCGAGATCTACGACCGTGCCTCCAATGGCGTCGCCTTCATCCGCTCGCAGATGACCCAGACGACCCAGAGCCCGCTCGATCTCTTCCCCCAGAAGCAGCAGGCGACCGCGACCGGGTCGGGGTTCCTGATCGATGACGACGGCCACGTCCTCACCAACGCGCACGTGGTCCAGGGCGCCCAGCGGGTCGACGTCCAGTTCAGCGAGGACGGCGAGAGCCAGCAGGCCGAGGTGGTCGGGACCGATCCCTCGAGCGATCTGGCCCTCCTGCACGTGGACGACTCGCAGGGCGCCACTCCGCTGCCGCTCGGCGACTCCTCCAACGCCGAGGTAGGCGATCCGGTGGTCGCGATCGGCAACCCCTTTGGTCTTGACCGCACCGTGACCAGCGGGATCGTTTCCGCGCTGCAGCGCCAGATCCAGGCCCCTAACGGCTTCTCGATCAGCGACGTGATCCAGACCGACGCCGCGATCAACCCGGGCAACTCGGGCGGCCCTCTGCTCGACTCCGCCGGCCGGGTGATCGGGATCAACTCTCAGATCGCCAGCCAGAGCGGCGGCAACGAGGGCGTCGGCTTCGCGGTTCCGATCGCCACCGCCAGCGACGTCGTCTCCCAGATCCTCGAGAACGGCTCGGTGGAGCGCGCCTACCTAGGGATCACGGGCGGCGACATCAGCGCCGAGATCGCCCAGGCGCTCGACCTCCCGGTGGAGCAGGGCGTCCTCGTCGAGCGTGTCTTCTCCGGCGGCCCCGCCGACTCGGCGGGGATCAAGGGCGCCACCGGCCAGGCGACGGTCGCCGGCGACAGCTTCCCCGTTGGCGGCGACATCATCACCAAGCTCGACGGCGAGGACGTCACCGGCATGGACCAGGTGATCTCGGCGGTCAACGACCACGATCCCGGCGACGAGCTAACCCTCACCGTGCTAAGCGACGGCAACGGGCACGACGTGACCGTGAAGCTCGGCGACCGCCCCGGCCGGATCCAGGACTCCCAGGCGCCCTCGGTCCCCTAGCTCCGCAGGCATGCGGGGGGAACGCCGGCTCGCACTGGAGCTTGGTCAATGCACCTACCCTTGAGGTGATGACCAAGGTGAAGATCTGCGGAGTGACGCGCCTCGGCGACGCCGAGCGCGCCGTCGAGCTTGGGGCCTGGGCGATCGGGCTCAACCACTGGGAGCAGAGCCCCCGGTGCTGCGACCCCGCCCGTGCGGCCGAGATCGGCCAGGCGATGAAGCGGCGCTGCGAGGTCGCCGGCGTCTTCGTCAACCCCACCCTGGACGAGGTGGCCGAGGCGGTCGAGAACGAGGCCCTGACCATGGTCCAGCTCCACGGCGATGAGGGCCCGAGCTTCTGCGCCGAGGTCGGCAGGCGCACCGGCGCCAAGCTGATCAAGGCGCTGCGGGTGCGAAGCGCCGCCGACGTCCAGGCCGCCGAGTCCTTCAGGACCGACTTCCACATGTTCGATGCTCACCAGCTGGGGACCCCAGGGGGCACCGGCGAGAGCTTCGATTGGGAGCTCGCCGCCGGACGGCGCTCGAAGGTGCCGCTGATCCTGGCGGGCGGCCTCCGGCCCGAGAACGTCGCCGAGGCGATCTCGGTTGTGCGCCCGTTCGCGGTCGACGTCGCCAGCGGGGTCGAGTCGGAGCCCGGGATCAAGGACCCGGCCCTGCTCGAGGCGCTGTTCGGCGCGGTTCGCGGCGCGGTCCCTACGGGAGCCTGACGAATGGCGACCACCCCGCAGGTGGAGGAGCGCTTCGGGCCCTATGGCGGCCGCTTCGTCCCGGAAACCCTGATCGCGGCGCTCGACGAGCTCAGCTCGGCCTGGGCCGAGGCGCGCACCAACGACGACTTCCAGGCCGAGCTCGAGGGCCTGCTCCGCGACTACGTCGGCCGCCCTACCCCCCTCTACCTCGCCGAGCGGCTCTCGGAGCGGGTCGGCCGCCGCGTCTACCTGAAGCGGGAGGATCTGGCCCACACCGGCGCCCACAAGATCAACAACGCGGTCGGCCAGGCGCTCCTCGCGCGGCGGATGGGCAAGAGCCGGATCATCGCCGAGACCGGCGCCGGCCAGCATGGAGTGGCGACGGCGACCGCCTGCGCCCTGTTCGGGATCGAGTGCGCGGTCTACATGGGCAGTGAGGACATCCGCCGCCAGGCGCCGAACGTCGAGCGCATGCGCCTGCTCGGCGCCGAGGTGATCCCGGTCGAGGCCGGCGCCCGCACCCTGAAGGAGGCGGTGAGCGCCGCGATCCGCGACTGGGTCGCCTCAGTGGAGACGACCCACTACGCGATCGGCTCGGTGGTCGGCCCGGCTCCCTACCCGGCCCTGGTCCGCGACCTCCAGCGGGTGATCGGCGACGAGGCGCGCTCCCAGGCCCTCGACGCCGAGGGGGCGCTGCCTGCACGAGCTATCGCCTGCGTCGGCGGGGGCTCGAACGCGATTGGCACCTTCCACGCCTTCATCGACGACCCGGTCGAGCTGATCGGAATCGAGGCGGGCGGCGCGGGACTGGAGAGCGGGCACCACGGCGCCTCCCTGGTGGCGGGATCGACCGGGGTCCTGCACGGCGCCCTCTCGGCGGTGCTCGCCGACGAGCAGGGCCAGATCCTCGAGGCCCATTCGGTCTCCGCCGGGCTCGACTATCCGGGGGTCGGTCCCGAGCACGCCTTTCTCCGTGACAGCGGCCGGGCCACCTACGCGGCGGTCACCGATGAGCAGGCGCTGCGCGCCTTTCGGGAGCTGAGCCAGCTCGAGGGAATCGTTCCGGCGCTGGAGCCGGCTCACGCGATCGCCTGGCTGTTCGACCAGCATGACGACGCCGCCTCCTCGCCTACGGCTCCGGGGGCGGCTCGCACGAGCGAGGGCTACGACGTTCTCACCCTCTCCGGCCGGGGCGACAAGGACATGGACGAGGTGACGGCGAAGCTCGCCAAGCTCGATGGCTGATCCAGCATCAACCGCCGCCTCGACTCCGCCTCCGGGGGCGGCGGGGACCGCTCGGATTGCCGATGCCTTCGCGAACGCTCGCGACGAGAACCGGGCGGCGCTGATGCCTTACCTGATGGGTGGCTTCCCCGACCAGGAAACCGGTACCGCTGTCGCCACCGCCTACGCCGATGCCGGCGCCGAGCTGATCGAGCTCGGGGTGCCGTTCTCCGATCCGCTCGCCGATGGCCCGGTGATCCACGCAGCCGACACGGCGGCGCTCGCCGCCGGCGCCACCCTCGAATCGGTGCTCGAGACCTGCGCCGCCGTCGGCGACCGCGTCCCGGTCGCGCTCATGTGTTACGCGAACATGGTCCTGGCCGCAGGGGTGGAGGACTTCTCCGCGAGGGCCGCCGAGAGCCGGGCCGCCGCGGTGATCGTTCCCGACCTGCCGCTCGAGGAGCAGGGCGAGATCGGTGAGGCGCTGGCGAGCCACGGGCTGGCGCTGGTGTCGCTTGTAGCGCCGACCACCCCGCCGGAGCGGCTCGCGACGATCTGCGCCGGGGCGAAGGGATTCGTCTACGTCGTCTCCACCCGCGGCGTCACCGGCGAGCGGCAGGGGCTGCCGACGGAGCTCGAGGAGCTGGTGGCAGCGGTCAAGGAGGAGGCGAGCGTGCCGGCGGCGGTCGGCTTCGGCATCTCGACGCCTGAGCAGGCCGCCGAGGTCGGCTCGATCGCCGACGGGGTGATCATCGGCAGCCGCCTGGTCCGCGAGGTCGCGGACGCCCCCGACCGGGAGGCGGCCGTGGCAGGCGTCGGCGAGTTCCTGCGCGCGACCCGCGAGGCCCTCTCGCGGTAGATTCCGCGCCGATGCAGCTGCTGCTGTTCACAGTCCTCGGCGCCTCGGTGATGGTGATCGGCTACGCCCTCGGGGTCCCGGGCCCGGTCTGCGCGCTGCTCTTCCTTGGCGGCGTCTTCACCGGCGCCCTGCTCCGGGTAGCGAAGCCAATCATCGATTGGGTCACCCGGCCGTAAGTAGCTTCCCGGCGGCCCGGGCTGGATAGGCTGAGTCGCCTTGAGCGACCGGCCGACAACATGCGCATAGGTGTTCTCACCGGCGGGGGCGATTGCCCCGGGCTCAACGCCGTGATCAGGGCGATCGTGCGTAAGGGCGTCGCCGACTTCGGGCACGAGTTCGTCGGCTACCGGGACGGCTGGCGCGGACCGCTGGACAACGACAGCCGGCCGCTTGGGGTGCCGGAGGTGCGGGGGATCCTCCCGCGCGGCGGGACGATCCTCGGCTCCTCCCGGACCAATCCGCTGAAGGAGGAGGGCGGCGCCGCCAAGGTGATCGAGAACCTCTCGGCGGCCGGAGTCGACGGCTTGATCGCGATCGGCGGCGAGGACACCCTCGGGGTGGCCACCAAGCTCGGCGAGAGCGGAGTCAAGGTAGTCGGCGTGCCGAAGACGATCGACAACGACCTCGGCGCCACCGACTACACGTTCGGCTTCGACACCGCGGTCAACATCGCGATGGCCGCGATCGACCGCCTCCACACCACAGCCGAGAGCCACAAGCGCACCCTGATCGTCGAGGTGATGGGCCGCCACGCCGGTTGGATCGCCTTCCACGCCGGTGTCGCCGGCGGCGCCAACGTCATCCTCATCCCCGAGCTCGAGTTCGACGTGGGGAAGGTCTGCGACTACATCCGCCGCCGCTTCGAGAGCCAGTACTCGCCGATTCTCGTGGTCGCCGAGGGCGCCCTGCCGAAGGGAGGGATGCCCAAGGCCTTGGAGGCGGACGCCGACGCCTTCGGCCACGTCCGTCTCGGCGGGATCGCCCACTGGCTGGAGGGTGAGATCGAGGAGCGCACCGGTAGTGAGGCCCGGGCGACGGTTCTGGGACACGTGCAGCGCGGCGGCACCCCGACCGCCTTCGACCGTTTCTTGGCGACCCGCTTCGGCCTGCACGCGATCGACGCCGTCAACAAAGGGCGGTGGGGGATGATGACCGCGCTCCGCAGCACCAACATCGAGCTGGTCGAGCTGAAGGAGGCGACCGCCGAGCTGAAGACCGTGCCGGAGTCGCTCTACCGCGAGGCGGAGGTGTTCTTCGGTTAAGGGCTCATCGCGGAGCGCTCTGAGTGCTCTGGCGGTCTCACTTGCAGCATTCGCCCTCGGCGGCTGCACCGCCTCCGAAGGCGGGGATGTCGACGGTCCGGTGAGCGTCTATGTCTCGCTGCCGCTCACCGGGCCGCGGGCGGCTGAGGGGAGGGACGCCGCCGACGGCGCCCGGCTGGCGCTCGAGCAGGCGGGCGGAGAGGCCGGCTCCCTCGAGGTCGAGGCGAGCTTCCTCGACGACGCCAAGGGTGCTGCCTGGGATCCGGTCGCGGTCGGGGCCAACGCTCGCAGCGCCGCCCAGGACTCGAGCACGGTCGCCTACATCGGCGAGCTCGACTCCGAGCCCACCCGCGCCTCGATGCCGATCACCAACGACGCGGGGATCGTCCAGATCTCACCCGCGGCCGGAGCGGTCGACCTGACCCGCGCCGCCGAGGGCTACGCCGACAGCCCCGACCGCTACCGGCCCTCCGGGACGCCCACGTTCGCCCGGATCGTCCCCGCCGATGATGTGGTGGTCGCCGCCGCCGACGCTTGGCGGGACGAGCTCGGCGGGGCGGAGGTCGTGGTCGACTTCGGCGAGGGTCGCCCCGGCGCCGAGCGGGCGGTCGCCGCCGAGCTCGCTCCGGAGCGGCTTCCCACCACGGAAACGGGTGGCTCATCACTTCATGAAACGGGTGGCTCCTCTCGGAGCCCCCTCGAACCTGCGGAGCCCCCTCGCACATTCATCGGGCTCTTCCACGACCGCTTCGATCGCGAGCCGGGGCCCTCTGCCGCCTACGGCTACGAGGCGATGGCCTTCGCCCTTCAGGCGATCGGCGCCGCGAACACGAACAGCGACCAGTTCCGCAGCGAGGTTCGCGACGGGGTGATCGGCGGCGAGCGGCGCGAGTCGGTGCTCGGGCCCTACTCGATCACCGACGAGGGGGACTCGACCGTCTGCATGGTGCAGCGCTACCTGGTGCGGGGAGGACAGCCGCAGCCGCTCGACGCCCCCTGCCCCAGCTGAGCAGGTCGCTCAGACCGGCGAGCGGCCGAACTGCGACTCGCCGGCGACCACCGAGGCGACCCACCTGCTCATCTCCGGGAGCAGCTCGGGGTCGATCGAGTGCTGGATTCGGCTCTCCCGGTATGTGACGTAGAGCCCGGCCTCGGCGAGAACGTCGCGGGTGCGCCGGCCGTAGCCGACCGGGATCATCGGGTCGAAGGCGCCGTGGATGATGTAGACGGGCAGGCCGCGCTTCGCGTTCAGGCCGAGGCGCCACCCTCTCACGGTGGGAATGAAGCTGCTCATCCCGAGGATTCCGGCGGGCCTGGGGCGCCCGTCGCCGAGGGCGACGGCGTAGGCGCAGGCGCCGCCCTGGCTGAAGCCGCCGATCACCGTCTGCTCCCAGCGCACCCCGCGCTCCCGGAGCTTCGCGTCGATGAAGTTGGATGCCTGCTCGAGGCTGGCGACGAAGCTCTCCTCGTCCGGCTGTCCGATCTGCTCGATCACGTACCAGTGGCGGCCCCCCGGCGGCATCCCGGTGAGCGGCGCACCCGGGGTGATCCCGAGGAGCTTGCGCTCCGAATCGAGCTCGTCAAGGAGGGGAAAGAGGTCGGTCTCGTCGGTGGCGCGGCCGTGGAGCAGCACCAGGGCGCCCTCCGGATCGCCCGCCGGCTCGCGGATCAGGTGGGGCAGCTCGTCGCCGGGCACCCGCTGCGCCCCGGCGCCGGATCCGAACGGAAAGTCGGCCGTCAGGCGGGTACCCGCGGGTTCGAGATTGGCTTCAGCTGGGGCTCGACCTGGGCGCGGAGGTGCTTGTAGTCGGGCGGCAGCGAGAGCTTCTCGCCCAGGTGCTCGAGCGGCTCGTCGACGGTGAATCCGGGTCCCAGGGTGGCGATCTCGAAGAGGACCCCGCTCGGCTCGCGGAAGTAGATCGAGCGGAAGTAGAAGCGGTCGATCACCGGAGTCGGCTGGCCGCCGCCGGCGATCACCTTCTCGCGCCAGGCCTCGTGCTCGTCGATCTGCGAGGCCCAGGCGATGTGATGAACGGTGCCCGCCGCCTGCAGGCCGCGCTCGGCGGGGGGTGGGTCGAAGGCGTACAGGCCGCCGCGGCTATCGCCACGCGCCTCCCAGCCGTCATCCCGCGGCTCGAACCCGAGCGCCTCCTCGAACAGCGAGCGGCTCGCCTCCGGGTTACTCGAGTATGCGCGGGCGCCGTCGAAGCCCTGCAGGGCGTGCTCGGCGGGGATCTCAGGATGGTCCGCGGTCAGCGGCTCGTCGTCGACTCGGTTGAGTCGCAGTTCGTGGCCGAGGCCCTCGGGATCGGCGAACCGCAGCGACTCGTCACCGCGATCCGCCTCGATTCCGGCGTCGCCGAGCCTGCCGGCCCAGAAGTCCAGCGACTCGGTGGAGCCGACCCGCCAGCCGATCGTGTGGATCATCCCGTCGCCGGCTCGCCCGAAGGGCGCACCGGGGTACTCGAAGAAGGTGAGGTCGGACCCGGGATCCCCCTTCTCGTCCGCGTAGAAGAGGTGATAGACGCTGGGGTCGTCCTGGTTCACGGTCTTCTTCACCAGCCGCAGCCCGAGCACCCCGACGTAGAAGTCGACGTTGCTCTGGGCGTCGGCGGTGATCGCGGTGATGTGGTGGACGCCGTCGAGCTTCATCGTCACTAGCCTAGTGCGCTCCTCAGGGCTTCGTCGATCTCGGGGTGGCGGAACTCGAAGCCCAGGTCGAGGGCCCGCCGCGGGATCACCCGGGCTCCTCCGGCAACGGCATCCGCAAGTTCCCCCCCGCGCATCGCGGTCACCGCCAGCTTCGGCACCGGGATCACCGCCGGGCGGTGAAGGGCCCGGCCGAGCGCCTTCGAGAACTCCCTGTTGGTGACCGGGTTCGGCGCGCTCGCGTTGATCACCCCCGAGACCGACTCGTTGTCAAGCGCCCAGAGCAGCAGCGCGATCTCGTCGTCGAGATGGATCCAGGGGAGGAACTGTTCGCCGCCCGCGATCGGCCCGCCGAGGCCGAGCTTGAAGGGGAGCCTCAGCTGCTTGATCAGCCCGCTCCGCTTGCTCAGGATCGGAGCGGTGCGGAAGATCACCAGGCGGAGCCCGAGCTCCCCGGCCTCTCGCTCGGCCGCCTCCCAGTCGGCGGGCAGCTGGGAGATGAAGCCCTCGCCGCGCTCAGAATCCTCGTCGACGATCGCCGCCCCGCGGTCGCCGTAGTAGCCGACCGCGGACTGCCCGACGAAGACCTTGGGCGGCTGCTCCGCGGCCTTGATCCCCTGGATCAGGTTGCGGCTGGCGGTGATCCGGCTCTCGCGGATCCGCCGCTTG
>JBOGZE010000073.1:0-13259 GCA_050697055.1 Solirubrobacterales bacterium | reverse complement strand
GGAAGCGGTCGTACTCGTATTCGATCCCGGACTGGCCAACCAGGTCGCCCTGCTCGAGACCGGCGTAGCGGGGCTCCCTCAGCTGCTCGGCTGTGACCTCGCCGACGTTGCCGAAGAGGTGAGCGGCGATCGTTCCCTGCTTGTACTCGCGGGCGAAGACCCGCTCGACGCTCACTCCAGGGAAGCGCTCCTGGTTCTCTCGCAGGTAGAAGACCTCGTCCGCGCCCAGCCCCTTGGCGAGGATCACCGGGCTGCTCGCCGACTCCTTCTGCACCGCGGCGATCTCGTTCTCGATCTCCCTCGGGGTCATCCCGGTGACGCGCTCGAGCCGTCGCAGCTCCGCCCCACGCTCCGGCCCGGGCCGAGGAAGATCGTGGGGCTGCACCTCGAGGGCGAGATCGGTCCGGTTTGCGACCAGGATCTTGCCGTCGCGGTCGAGAACCTCCCCACGGGGGGCCTGCACCCGGATCTCGCGGACGCGGTTGTCGTTGGCGAGGTCGAGGTACTTGTCGCCCGAGAGCACCTCCAGGTACCAAAGCCGCAGGAAGATCACCGAGAAGATCGCGATCGCAAGGGCGGTGATGATCGCCACCCTGACGGCGAGCGACGAGGTTCCGCGCGGCGGCTCCTCTTCAGGTCGGTGGAGATACATCATGAGTTAGCGGATCGAATGAGTGATCCCACGGCGCTGTGCGCCTGGGGGCGGCCGTGGCCGAGCAGATCGGGGGACGCAGGGCGAAGCGCCTGCTGGGCGCAAGCGCGAGCCCGAGGACTCCGAGATGCGACGGCCACGGCCGTCATCCAAGTGTGCATGGTCGTGGGATCACTCATTGGGTCTCGGCGGCGCGGGGCGCCATCGGTCGGCGCGCCGAAGGCCGGTCGTCAACCAACGCCGGCCGCACCAGGAGTCTGACGAGTAGGAGGACCGGAATCGCCAGCGCCGCCCCGATCATGGTCTTGATCGCCGCGTCGCGGATGACGATCGTGCTGACGTCGGCGTCGACGCCAGTACCGACCTGGATCGCGGCAAAGGCGAGCACGCCGACCAGGGTGAAGGCGCCGCCCAGCAGCGGCACCGCGCCGCGGGCGGGCCGGCCGACGTTCTCGCGGTAGCGCCCGGCGACGTAGCCGACGACCAGCATCGAGAGGGCGAAGGCACCGAGGGTCTGCAGCAGCAGGCAGTCGATCAACAGCCCGGTGGAGAAGCCGGAGACCGCGCCGGTGACGCTGCCGCCGAGCAACCCCAGCGAGATCACCACGAGGATCGCGATGTCGGGACTGGTGCCGAAGATCACCATCCCCGAGAAGCAGGCGACCTGAGCGAGCGCCGTGACCAGGATCAGTAACGCCAGCCGGATGATGATCGGCGTGGTGAGGATCACTTCGAATCCCCCCCGCCGGCGTTGGCCAGGACCTGGACGAACTCCATGTCCCGGAGGTCGGCGAAGGCCTCCAGGTGGACCCGCTGATACGCCTGCTGCTCCTCGAGGGTCGATTCGGTGACCTCGCCGATCGGGATGCCGGGTGGGAACAGCGACCCGAGGGCACCCGCCGAGAAGCCCGCCGTCACCACCATCTGACCCTCTTGGATCTCCTCCCCGGGCTCGACGAAGTTGAGCGTCAGGTCACGCGGGTTGCCGACATTCGGCTCCACCACCCCGGTGACCCCCTCGGGCTGGACCCGGGCGGTCACCGAGCTGCTCGCGTCGGTGATCAGGGTGACCTGCGCGGTCCCACGGGTGACCTGGCTGATCCGCCCGGCGAGCCCGTCGGCGGCGATCACCGGATCGTCGACCCCGATCCCGGCGCTCGACCCCTTGTCGATGGTCACGGTCGAGTACCAGACCGTCGGCGAGCGCCCGATCACCCGCGAGGTGACCGCCTGCTTCCCCGCCGGCACCAGGCCGCCGCCGGTGAGCGCGCCGAGCTTCGCCAGCTCCTGGCTCTGCTGCACCGTTGTCTGCGCCTGGGCCAGCTGATCGCGCAGGTCCGCGACCTCGTCGCGCAGCTCCTTGTTGTCGCCGCGCGCCTCGAAGGTCTCCTGGAACCAGTTGACCAGATCCTGCGCCGGCTTCAGCGCACGGTCGGCCCCCTCCTCGAGGGGTCCGAGGACGGTCGAGACAACCCGCTCGAAGCCGTGGAGCGGCCCGCCGGTCCCCTCGCGGTAATAAAGGCTGAGAAGGGTCAGCGAGGCGGCGACGAGCAGCAACAGCACCGTCCTTCGGCGGCGCACCTGCTTGCGGTACATGTCGTGGTCCTCAGGCTCAAGTCTTGGTGGACGCCCGGCTGCGGCGCCCCTGTCTCGTGCGATTGCCGGCCGGTCCAGCCACGGCCGTGAGCGGCCCGAATCTAGCGGACCGCCTCAAAGGGACTGAAAGAGTTCGCGCGCGAGCCGCCTGGACGTGGATGCTCTGCAGCAGCCCGAGCGCCAGGAAGGTAGCGAGGACCGACGAGCCGCCGTAGCTCATCAGCGGGAGGGTGACGCCGGTGACGGGCATCATTCCCAGGTTCATGCCAACGTTGACAACGATCTGGAACCCCAGCATCGTGACGATTCCCCCCGCGATCAGGGTCCCGTAGAAGTTCCGCGACAGCTTCATCACCCGAAGCCCTCGCCAGAGGAGCAGGGCGTACAGGCAAATCACGAAGGCGGCTCCGAGGAAACCGAAGCGCTCGCCGATCGCGGCGAAGACGAAGTCGGTGTGCCGCTCGGGGAGGAAGAGAAGCTCGGTCTGGGTTGCCTCCTCGCCCCGCCCCGTTCGCTCCCCGGAGCCAACCGCGATCACCGACTGGTTCACCTGGTAGCTGGCGTCACCCGGGTCGTCGCTGGGATGCAGGAAGGAGGTCAGCCGCTCCTCCTGGTAGCCGCGGAGGACGTCGATGCCGACGGCGGGACCGAGGGCGAAGACGCCCCCGGCGAGCGCTGCGGCGACGGCGGCGATCGCAGCGAAGTGCTGCCACGGGATCCCGGCAGAGAAGAGCACCGCGAGGGTGACGACGACGAGGACGAGGCCGCTGCCGAGGTCGGGCTGCAGGAAGACGAGCGCGGCGGGGGCAAGCCCGAGCGCGAGCAGGGTCAGCGTCTGGCGCAGGCCAAAGGGTCGGCGAACGCGCTCGAAGACCAGGGCGGCGAGCGACACGCAGAGCAGGACCTTGGCGAGCTCGGCCGGCTGAAAGCGGAAGTCGGCGACCTCGATCCAGCGGTGTGACTCCCTCACCGCGGTGCCGACCAGCAATACGGTGACGATCGAGGCGATCATCGCCGTGTAGATGGTGATCCGAAGGCCGCCAAGCCGCGAGTAGTCGAGGCGGCAGACGGCGAGCATCAGGGCGATTCCCACCACCGCGTAAAGCCCCTGGCGAGTGGCGAAATAGAGAGGCTGCCCTGCGATCTCGTGCCTGGTGGCGCTGGCCAGAGTGAAGACGCTGAAGGCAATCAGCCCGATCGAGGCAGCCAGCATCAGGCGGTCCACGTAGGGGAGGCTGAGCCGCTCGGCAAGCCTCGAGCGCCGGGGCGCGAAGGTGAGGTGCTTTGCCGCCTCCATCACTCCGTCACTCCGGGTTGGAGGCTCCTCCGAGCCCCGATGAGGAACCTACGGCACCCTCCCCGAGCCCGAAGTACTGCGCGAGGATGCGAGCCACCACGGGCGCCGCCGACTCGACGCCGAAGCCGCCGCGCTCGACGGTCGCGACCACCACGATCCTCGGGTCTCCGAAGGGGGCGACCGCCCCGTACCACGACTGGTCGGCGGCCCCCTCGCCCCGCTCGGCGGTGCCGGTCTTGCCGGCGATCGCGAACGGAAAGCTCCCGAAGACTGAATAGGAGGTGCCGCCCGGCTCCATCGCCGCCCGCTCCATCCCGCTGAGGACCGTCTCCCGGGTGAGCTCGGAGATGTGGAGCCGGCGCCGCGGCGGCGGCCGAATCCTCTCCACCCTGCGCCCGTCAAGGCCCTCGACCCGCTTTCCAAGGTGCGGCGTCACCAGGGTGCCGCCATTGGCGATCGCCGCGTAGGCGCGGGCGAGTTGCAGCGGGGTGACCTGGACGTCGCCCTGGCCAATCGCGAGGTTGACGTTGTCACCCTGCGTCCAGGGGCGATCGATGTAGGGATTGGTCCCCTTGTGGAAGAGCCGGTCGCGCCAGGCGGGCGTCGGAATCAGGCCGGGGCCCTGGTCGGGCAGGTCGATTCCGGGCTTCTCCCCGAGCCCAAGCCTACGGGCCCAGTCCTGGATCTGGCCGTGGTCCCCATCCGCCCTGGCCTCGAGCCCGAGGCTGTAGAAGTAGACGTCCGAGGAGACCTTGAGCGCGTCGCTCATGTCCACCGGCCCGTTCGCGGCGCCGCCCGCGTTGTGGAGGACCGTCCCGCCGACGTCGAGAGAGCCGGTGTCCTGGAAGATCGTGTCGGGGTCGATCAGCCTCTCCTCGAGCGCCGCGGTGGCCGTTATCGGCTTGAAGGCGGAGCCGGTCGGGTAGCCGCCCTGGTCAGCGCGATCGACCAACGGGGCGTCGGCCCGATTCTCGAGCGAGCGGTACTGCGACCGCGTATGCGGCTTCGTATAGAAGGCCGGGTCGTAGGCCGGGTAGGAGCCCATCGCGAGGACCGCCCCCGTGCGGACGTTCATCGCCACGAAGGCGCCGGGGAGCCCCTTGGACCTGAGCGCCGCCTCGCCAGTCGCCTGCAGGGCCGAGTCGAGCGTCAAGCGCAGGTTTACCCCGGGGCGGGCCGCTTCGCTCGCCAGGGTCCCCGTGGGCCGGCCGAGAGCGTCCACCTGGATCCTTCTCTCGCCCGCCGTGCCGCGCAGGTACCGGTCGTAGGTGTATTCGACCCCAGCCTGGCCGATGATGTCGCCCGGCTCGAGCCCGCCGTACTCCGGCTCCTTCAGCTGCGCGGGGCTGACCTGGCCGACGATCCCGAGGATGTGGGCGGCAAGCGAGCCCTGCTGGTAGGTGCGCACGTAGGTGCGCTCGACGCTCACACCCGGAAGGCGCTCGTGGTTCTCGAGCAGGTAGAAGAGCCGCTCGCGCCCGAGCCCTTGCCGGAGGACGACCGGGTGGCCCGCGAAGTCGGGCGCCTCTCGGATCTTCCGACGCAACAGGACAGGCGAGAGCCCCGCGCCTCGTTCCAGCAGGGAAAGCTCGCGCCTGCGCTCGGCCCGGGAACTGGGCAGGTCCGCGGGGCGGAGCTCCAGCCTGATCACCGGCCGGTTCTCGACCAGGACCCTCCCCCGCCGGTCGACGATTTCGCCCCGCGGCGCCTGCACCCTGAGCTCGCGAACCCGGTTGTCGTTGGCGATGGCCCGGTAGTGGTCGCCCGAGAGCACCTGCAGGGACCAGAGCCTCAGGAGGATCATCAGGAGGGCGGCGATCAGGAGCCCGGTGAGCACCGCGATCCGCACGGCCACTCGCGGCCTCAGTCGCGAGGGCACGTCCTCGGGTGGCTGCAGGAGGTACACCGCTCAACCAGCCCCGATCCAGATCTGCCAGGTGAGGGTCATCCTGTGCCTCCTCAAACGTCGATCAATACCGTCTCCGCGCTCCCGAGTTCCTCTGCGCCCGCTTGATCGCCTCGAATTCCTCCAGGGCCTGCCCCGATCCTGTGGCGACGCAAGTCATCGGGGACTCGGCGGCCCTGGCGGGCATCCGGCACTCCTCGCTCATCCGCTCTGCCATCCCGTGGAGCAGGGCGCCGCCGCCGGCGAGGGTCACCCCGCGCTCCATCACGTCGCCGGCGAGCTCGGGAGGCGTCCGGTCCAGGGTCTCGCGAACCGCGGCGACGATCTGGGAGATCGGGTCGTCGAGCGCCTTGCGAATCTCCTCCGAGGTCAGCTTCACCTCGCGCGGCAGCCCCGAGGCGAGGTCGCGGCCGCGGATCTCGACCTCGACCTCGTGTCCGAGCGGCGCGGCCGAGCCGGCCTCCTCCTTCACCGCCTCGGCGGTCTGATTTCCGATCAGGAGCTGATGCTCGCGCTTGCACCAGTTGATGATCGCCTCGTCCATCTCGTCGCCCCCCACCCGGATCGACTGGGACACGACGATGTCGCCGAGCGAGATCACGGCTACCTCGGTCGTCCCCCCGCCGATGTCGACGATCAGGCTCCCGGTAGGCTCGCTCACCGGCAGCCCCGAGCCGATCGCGGCGGCCATCGGCTCCTCGATCATGTAGGCCTCTCGAGCCCCCGCCCCGAGGCAAGCTTCCTCCACGGCCCGTTTCTCGACCCCGGTGACGCCCGAGGGGACGCAGATCATCACCCGGGGGTGAGCAAGGCGGCTGTTGTTAACCCGGGTGATGAAGTAGCGGAGCATCTGCTCGGTGACCTCGAAGTCGGCGATCACCCCGTCCTTCAGCGGCCGGATCGCGTTGATCGTCGCCGGTGTGCGGCCGAGCATCTGCTTCGCCTCCGCCCCAACCGCATGGACGGCACCTGAGCCCACGTCGACCGCGACCACCGACGGCTCCGACAGGACGATGCCTCGCCCGCGGACGTAGACGAGTGTGTTCGCGGTGCCGAGATCCACAGCCATGTCGCGGGCGCCGGTGATGGAGCTGAGGAGGCTCATTTTTTCGAGTTCAGTCGAGGCTTGCTCGCCAGCGTACCGGAGGTCGCCTAAGCCCCCAATTCCGGGGATTTCGCCGCTAGCGACGAGCGACGAGCTCCGGAGCAAGCTCCAGGAGCAGCCCGACCGGCATTCCGATCACGTTGGAGACGTCGCCGCGCACCGATTCGACCAGCGCCGAGCCCAGGCCTTGGATCGCGTACGAGCCGGCGCGCCCCCGCCACTCCCCCGAGCCGAGGTAGGCCTCGATCAGTGCCGGCTCGAGCGCCCGGAAGCGAACCGTCGAGCTGGCCACTCCCTCCCTCGCTGCGGGGCGCCCGCTCGGATCCTCCTCGGGCCCGAGCAGCGCGATCGCCCCAAGCACCTGGTGCTCGCGGCCCGAGAGCCGCTCGAGATGGCTCCGTGCCTCGTCCTCGTCGGCGGGCTGCCCCAGCGCCTCTCCGTCCAGGGCGACCTCGGTGTCCCCCCCGATGACGAGGCTCCCCGGCCGCGCGGCGGCCGCGACCGTCGCCGCCTTCCATCTGGCGTTCTCCAGCACGATCTCACGCGGGTCCCCTTCCCTGAGCTCGTCGATCTTCGGCTCCACGACCTCGATCTCGAGCCCAAGGGCCTCGAGCAGGGCTCGCCGCTGCGGCGACCCGGAGGCAAGGACGAGTCCTATGGCCGCTCCTTGGAGCTCACAGCTCGGGGAACCAGATGTCGATCTCGCGCTCGGCCGACTCGGCCGAGTCCGAGCCGTGGACGAGGTTGAAGGTGACCTCGGTCCCGAACTCGCCGCGGATCGAGCCGGCGTCCGCCTCGACCGGATCGGTGGCGCCGATCACCTGGCGCGCGGCGGCAACTGCGTTCGGCCCCTCGAGCACGAACGCGACCAGCGGGCCGCCGGTGATGAAGGTAACGAGCTCGCCGAAGAAGGGCTTGTCCTTGTGCTCCTCGTAGTGCACGTTGGCGAGCTCCTCGTCGGCCTCCATCAGCTTCATCGCTGTCAGCCTCAGGCCCTTGCGCTCGAACCGGGCGATCACCTCGCCGGTGAGGGCGCGCTCGAAAGCGTCAGGCTTGACCAGGATCACGGTGCGCTCGGTGGCCATTTGGGCGGGGAAGCTAGTACACACTCGCGAGATCGGATCGGGGACGGCGTGCGCCCGTTAGCTGCTGGAGCGCGGCCCGCTGGGGCGCTGTTGCTGGCGTCCCTGGGCTCCGACGGGAGCGCGCTGCGGGCGGTCGCGACTGGGCCCGTCGCCGCGGGGTGCCCCCGATGGCCGCTGGCCGGGCCCCCGAGCTTGGCGGGCGGCACGACGCCCGCCGCGAGCCGCCGCCTCGCTGCGCTCGCGGGTCTTTCGAACCTCGGTCTCGCAATACGGGCAGATTCCCCACTTCGGGTCGAGCGGCTTGTGGCACTTCCGGCACGGATTTCGCAGCCGCCGCTCGCAGTTGGGACAGCGAAGGAAGTTGGCCACGATCGGGTACTCGCAGTGCGGGCAGGACTGCTCGATCAGCTGCCGCAGCCGCAGCTCCGCCGCCCGCAGTTCGAGCTCACGTTCCTCGCGGTCCTCGAGGAACTCGGGTGGGCGCAGGATCGTGTAGATCACCGTGCCGACGAAGGGGAAGACGGAGGCGGCGGTCGCGCAGGCGATCAACACCGGGTCCTCGATCCGCCGGCGGGCGTCGAGGTAGGTCCAGTAGATCAGCGCCAGATAGACGACGATCAGGAAGAGGACCAGCAGATTTATGACGAGGCCGAGCGCCCCGCCGTCTATTCCGAATAGCGCTAGAAGCATGGGGAATGAGAGCGCGAGTCTACGTAGTTCCTTGCGTGGGGGTGGAACCCTGCTCTCAGAGGAAAAGCAGGCCGAAAACGTAGCCGACTGCGAAGAAGACCAGGATCACCACCGCGACAACGATGGCGACCAGGCCCATCATGGTCAGGAGCTCGCCGCGTGCCTCTCGGTCCATATCGAGCTCAGAAGGTAGTGGCTACCGGCCGCCAGCGCGATCCCACCGCGGTCCTCGGCAAGCTCGCGTGCCCGGCGCCAGGCGTCGATCGGGCCGGGGACCGCCTCGGCCTCCACGCCCGCCTGGCGGCATAGGTCGGCCAGCTTCGGGGCGGGATGCGAGTGTCCGCCGGGGCGCCCGGAGCCCACAATCGCTTCGGGCGGCACCTCCGTGCTGACGAAGTACGAGATCGCGGGGGCCAGCGCCTCGACGATCCCGGCCGCGTCCTTCTCCTCCAGCACGGCGAGACAGCAGACGATCTCGCGGCCGTCCGTGAGTTCCGGGAGCAGCTCGAACAGCGCCCGAGCCCCGTCGGGGTTGTGGGCCGCATCGAAGATCTGCGGCGGGTCGCCCTGGAACACCTCGGCGCGACCTGGGATGTGTACTCCCGCGATCGCGCGAATCACCGCCCCAGGGTCCACGGGCTCGGAAAGCTGGAGAGCCTCCCACGCCGCTGTCGACGCCAGGGCGACGTTGCTCGCCTGGAAACCCCGCAGGGAGGGCGCGAACGGGTCGCCCGGTCGGCCGCCACCGACGAACCCGCCCTCAGGTCGGACCTGGTTAGCGTGCGCCCGCTCGACCTCCCTGTCGATCACGGGTTCGACCTCCCGCGGCACCTCGCCATGCACCAAGGTGGTGTGATCGCGGAGCACCGCCAGCTTCTCGGCAGCGATCTCCTCCAGCGTCTCCCCGAGGTATTCGGTGTGGTCGAGACCCACCGAGGTGAGCACGGTCAGCTTCGAGGGGATCACGTTGGTGGCATCGAGTCGGCCGCCGAGCCCGGCCTCGACCACCACGTACGCCACCCGGGCCTCGGCGAAGGCGACGAAGGCGGCAGCGGTCAGCAGCTCGAACTGGGTCACTGGTCCCTCGTCGCCCGCGGAGCGGTCGGCCACCTGCGCCGCCTGCTCGGCGCGCTCCACCGCCGCGTCAAACGCCTCGTCGGAGATCGGCTCCCCGTGGATCAGGATCCGCTCGCGCCAGGAGGAGATGTGAGGGGAAACGTAGGCGCCGGCGGTGACGCCGTGAGCTTCCAGCAGCGCCGCGGTCGTCCGGGTCACTGAGGTCTTCCCGTTCGTCCCGACGACGTGGATCGAGGCGAACCGGTTCTGCGGCATCCCAAGCAGGGAGCAGAGCCGCCGTATCCGCTCAAGCCCGAACCGCCAGCCGAGGACCTCGCGTCCTCGGAGGATCTCCTCCCCGGTCAGCCCAGCTCCTCCAACTCGGCCTTGTAGGCCTCGAGCTTCGCCCGCTCGGCGTCGACGACGTCTGCCGGCGCCTTGTCGATGAAGCCCTCGTTGGCGAGCTTCCCCTCGCCCCGCTCCACCTCGGCGCGCAGCTTCTCGCGCCGCTCCTCGATCCGGGCCCTGATCGCCTCCGGGTCGACCCCCTCGGTCTCCAACAGCTCGATCCCCTCGACCGTCGCGATCGCCTCGCCGCCGCCGGAGTCGAACTCCACCCGCGCCAGGCGGTTGACGAGCTCGTGGGGCTGGGTCCCGTTAGCTCGCGCCGAGATCACTTGCCCGGCCGGCACTCCGGCGAGGTCCCGCCAGCGTCGCAGCGCCCTGGTGAGCTTGATCGCGGTGCCGATCTCATCCTCAGCGGCCTCGTCGAAAAGAGACTCGTCGGTCTCGGGGAATGAGTGGATCACCAGCGCCTCGCTCTCGGGACTCGGTAGATAGGAGTAGATCTCCTCGCTGACGAACGGCATCAGCGGGTGTGCGAGCGCCAGCACCTGCTCAAGCGCCCACAATAGGCTCGCCGAGGCGTCCTCGTCGCCGTCATAGAGGCGGGGCTTGGCGATCTCCAGGTAGCAGTCGCAGAGCTCCGACCAGAAGAACTCGTAGAGATCGAGGGCCGCGTGGGCGAAGTCGTAGGCCTCGACGCTGGCGGTCACCGAGCCGATCGCGCGCTGGAGGCGGGAGGCGATCCAGCGGTCCTCCGCCCGCTCCGAGCGCGGCCCGGGATCGACGTCCTCACGCGCGTTCAGGAGGACCAGCCGGGAGGCGTTCCACATCTTGTTGGCGAGGTCGCGCCCCTGCTCCACCCGTGCCTCCGAGTAGCGCACGTCCTGGGTCGAGGACATCGCCAGGAGCCCGAAGCGGAGCGCGTCGGCGCCGTGCTCGGCGATCTCGTCCAGGGGGTCGATCCCGGTGCCGAGGCTCTTCGACATTCGCCGCCCGTCGGGCGCCTGGATCACCGAGTGGACGTAGACGTCGCTAAAGGGGGCCTCGCTCGTGAACTCGAGCGAGGTCATGATCATTCGCGCCACCCAGAGGGCGATGATGTCCCGGGCGGTGATCATCACGTCGGTCGGGAAGAAGGCTCGTAGCTCGGGGGTCTGGTCGGGCCACCCGAGGGTGGCGAACGGCCAGAGCGCCGAGCTGAACCAGGTGTCCAGCACGTCCTCGTCCTGCTCCCATCCCTCGCCTTCCGGCGGTCCCTCCCCCACGTGGGTCTCTTCGCCGCGGTACCAGACCGGCAGCCGGTGACCCCACCAGAGCTGGCGCGAGATGCACCAGGGCGGGATGCTGTCCATCCCGTTGAGGTACTGGCGGCGGGCCCCGTCGGGGGTGATTCGCACGTTCTCGGCCTGGACGACCTCGATCGCGGGCTTCGCCATCTCGTCCATGCGGCAGAACCACTGCAGCGAGATCAGCGGCTCGATCCGCTCGCCCGAGCGATGCGAGTAGGGAACCGAGTGCTCGTGGGGCTCCTCTCCACGGATCAGGCCCTGCTCGCGGAGCTCGGCGACGACCGCCTCCTGCGCCTCGGCGGCGGTCATCCCGACGAAGCGCTCGGGTGCCGGCTCGATCATCCGCCCGTCCTCCCCGATCACGCTGATCTCCTCGAGCCCGTTGGCCCGGCCGATCTCGAAATCAGCGGGATCGTGCCCAGGAGTGATCTTGAGAGCGCCGGTGCCGAACTCGGGGTCGACGTGCTCGTCGGCGATCACCGTCAGACGGCGGTCGACCAGGGGCAGGATCGCATCCTTCCCGACGAGGTCGCGGTAGCGCTCGTCCTTCGGATTGACCGCCACCGCGGTGTCCGCGAGCATCGTCTCCGGCCTCACGGTGGCGACGATCAGCTCGCCGCCGTCCTCGAGCGGATAGGCGATCTCGTAGAGGGTGTCGGTGACTTCGCGGTTCTCGACCTCGAGGTCGGAGATCGCCGAGTGCAGCCCGGGATCCCAGTTGACCATGTAGTTGTCGCGGTAGATGTAGCCCTTCTCGTAGAGGGCGACGAAGACGCGATAGACCGCCTTCACGTAGCCCTCGTCGAGGGTGAAGCGCTCGCGCTCGTAGTCGCAGGAGGCGCCAAGGCGCTTGTACTGCTCGACGATCGTCGAGCCGTATTGCTGCTTCCACTCCCAGACCCGCTCGGTGAAGGCCTCGCGGCCGATCTCCTTGCGCGAGGTTCCCTCTTTCATAAGCTCCTTCTCGACCACCGCCTGGGTCCCGATCCCGGCGTGGTCGGTGCCGAGGATCCACATCGTCCTCCGCCCCCTCATCCGGTTCAGGCGGATGAGGACGTCCTGGATCGTCCCGTTGAGCGCGTGCCCCATGTGGAGGGCTCCGGTGACGTTCGGCGGCGGGATCGCGATCGAGTAGTTCTCCTCGGGCGAGCCCCTCGCCGCCGGATGAAACCAGCCGCCCTCCATCCAGCGTCCGAAGACCGGCTGCTCGACCGCACCGGGCTCCCAGCGGGTCGTCGCTTCCAGGGTCTTTCTGCGCTCGGCGTCCACTCGCCGCCGATGTTAATCAGCCCTCTAATGCCCGAATGCCGCCGATCCTGCACAATTCCGACATCAGTCCGACGCGCCAGACAGTTCGCAGGGTGACGCTGGGCCCGGATCACCAGCCTCGCGGGCGGGTCCACTACTTCGTCGGGGGCTCACCGATCTCGCGCCCGGCCCTGCTGGAGATCAACAAGCCAACCCTGGGCGACGCCTGCCACATCATCTACGTGGATGCGAACGACTACGAGGTCGCCGAGAGCTGGCACCCGACCGTGGGCGCCGCGGTCCTCCACGCCAAGTGGGAGTTCGGCGTCGAGCCGGAGGAGTGGGAAGTTCTAAACATGAGTCGCGACCGCTAACGCGGTCGCTCGCATCAAGCGGTCTGCTCGCCCAGCGCCTCGTCGCCGCCGACCGTCTCCTGCTCACCGGTGGCGTCGGTGACCAGCATCGGCTTCAGGCCCTTCTCGATCGTCTCCCTGGTCACCAGGCACTTGCTGACATCGCCACGGGAAGGGAGCTCGAACTGAACGTCGAGCAGCGTCTCCTCGAGGATCGAGCGGAGGCCGCGGGCGCCCGTCTCCCGCTCCAGGGCCTTGTCCGCGATCGCGCCGAGCGACTCGGGCGCGAAGACCAGCTCGATGTCGTCGAACTGGAAAAAGCGGTGGAACTGACGGACCAGGGCGTTGCGCGGCTCGGTCAGGATCGTGATCAGGTCGTCGCGGGTGAGCTGGTGGATCGGGGCGACGACCGGCATCCGCCCGATGAACTCGGGGATCAGCCCGTACTCCATCAAGTCCTCGGGAAGGACCTGCTCGAAGGTCTCGCCGGCGTCCTTCTCGGTCGCCGACGTGACCTCGGCGCCGAAGCCGACGCCGTGGTTGCCGATCCGCTTCTCGATCACCTGCTCGAGCTGGCCGAAGGAGCCGCCGCAGACGAAGAGGATGTTCGAGGTGTCGATCGTGAGGAACTCCTGGT
>JBOGZE010000072.1:0-2136 GCA_050697055.1 Solirubrobacterales bacterium | reverse complement strand
CTTCTGGCCCGGGCAGACCGTAATTTTCAGGCAGATCGTGAAGACCGAGTCCTCGGGCTTGACCGTCGGCGTCTTGCACAGCGGGCACTTCTTCGGCGGCCGCGACCGGCGGGCGCCCTTCTAGCGCCGCTGGATGATCGGCGAGACTACCTGCGGGATGACGTCGCCGGCCCGCATCACCACGACCTCGTCGCCCTCGCGGACGTCCTTGCGCTCCAGGTCCTCCTCGTTGTGGAGGGTGGCTGTGCTGACCGTGACGCCGCTGACATGGACCGGCTCGAGCATCGCGAACGGCAGCAGGTGCCCGGTGCGGCCGACGTTCCAGACGATCTTCTTCAGCTTCGTTGTCGCCGTGGTCGGGGCGAACTTCCAGGCGACCGCCCAGCGCGGCTCACGGCCGGCGACCCCGAGCTCGCGCTGGAAGCCGCGGTCGTCGACCTTGACCACGACCCCGTCGATCTCGAAGTCGAGCGCCTCGCGCCGGCCCTCCCACCAGCGGCAGCGCTTGGCGACCTCGTCGATCCCGTGCATTACCGAGATGTCGTCATTGACCCGAAAGCCACGGTCCCGGAGCCAGGCGAGGGACTCGGAGTGGCTCTTCGGCTCCCAGCCCCTGAGCGCCGCGACCCCGTAGCACCAGATCGAAAGCGGTCGCGAGGCGGCGATCTTCGGGTCGAGCTGGCGGATCGTGCCGGCAGCGGCGTTGCGCGGGTTGGCGAAGGTCGGCTCCCCCTCCTGGGCCCGCTGCTCGTTGATCCGCGCGAACCCCGCCAGCGGCAGGTAGACCTCGCCGCGCACCTCGACCAACTCGGGGGCGTCGTCGATCGAGAGCGGGATCGACTTCATCGTCCGCAGGTTGTGCGTCACCTCCTCGCCGATCCGCCCGTCCCCACGGGTGGCGCCCTGGGTCAGGACCCCGTTCTCGTAGGTGACCGAGATCGCCAACCCGTCCACCTTCGGCTCTGTCACGTAGCGGATCTCGCGGCCCTCGATGTCGAGGCGCTCGAGCTGGCGCTCGACCCGCTTCGCCCAGGCGCGGAGCTCGTCCTCGTTGCGGGCATTGGCGAGGGAGAGCATCGGCTCGTGGTGCTCGACCCGGTTGAACTTGTCGAGCGGGGCGCCGCCGACCCGCTGGGTGGGCGAGTCGGGCGTGCGCAGCTCGGGATGCTCCTCCTCGAGCTGCCGGAGCTCGCGGAGCAGGTCGTCGTACTCGGGGTCGGCGATCTCGGGGTCGTCGAGGATGTAGTAGCGGCGATCATGGTGAACGATCTGCCGCCGAAGCTCCTCGGCCCGCTTCGAGGCCTTTGCCGGCGCCGCCGTGCTCACCTTCGCGATGAGGCCTCCCTGGTAGACCCGTCGGCGGTTTTTGTGGCCGACGAATTCGTGCTGGTGGTGTTTGTGGCCGCCGAATTTGGGGGGTGTTGCGCTCGCTTCGCTGCCGCCAGCATTCCCTCGAAGTCCCAGCCCCGCAGCCGATCGAGCCCGGCGCGGTCGGTGAGGTCGAAGTGGACCGGGGTCACCGAGGTCCGGCCTCGAGCGATCGCCGAGAGGTCGGAGCCCTCCTCGTCCTCGAAGGACGGCTCGAAGCCGTAGATCTCGTAGCGGCGGCGATCGCTCTCGGGATCCTCCTCGACCAACTTCAGCTCGTCGTTGTAGAGGCGCTTGCCCAGGTGGGTGACCTCGATCCCGGTCGGCGGGCCGGCCGGGCAGTTGACGTTGAGCAGGGTGTCGGCGGGCAGCGGGTCCGCGGCAACCCGGCGGACGAGCTCCGCGGCGAAGGCGGCGGCGACTGAGAAGTCGAATTCCCGCCCCCAGCGGAAGTCCATCTCCCGCGCCGCCGACTGCTGGGAGATCGCGATCGCCGGCACCCCGAGCACGATCCCCTCGAGGGCGGCGGCGACGGTGCCCGAATAGGTGATGTCGTCGCCGAGGTTGGCGCCGTGGTTGATCCCGGAGACGATCAGCTCAGGCTGGTCGCCGAGCAGGCCGAGGTCGGCGAAGCGCACGCAGTCCACCGGGGTGCCGTCGGTGGCGAACCCGCGGCTGCCATCGTCGAACTCGACCTCCTGCACCCAGAGGGGGGAGCGGGTGGTGATGCTCCGGGCGGTGGCGCTGCGGTTCGAGTCCGGGGCGATC
>JBOGZE010000071.1:0-6586 GCA_050697055.1 Solirubrobacterales bacterium | reverse complement strand
GGGCGGGCGGATGCGGCGTGTGATCCCCTCGCGCCGGATGCGCGCCCCGTGAGCGGGCGCCGTGACCGGGGTAGCGCCGTTCTCGTCGACGGCCGCGAGCGCCTCGCCGAGCGCGTGGGCGTCCGCGAAGCGGTCGCGGGGGTTCGTCCGCAGGCAGCGCTCGACGATCTCCCTGAGCTCGGGCGGGCGCCTCGACGGCAGCACCTCGTCGGCGACGACGCCGCAGGCGAAGACGTCGGTGGCGGGCGAGATCCGTCCGTCAGCGAGCTGCTCGGGGGCCATGTAGCGGTCGGTACCGATCACGCTGCCGGTGCGGGTCAGCCGGGTCTCCTCCGCGGCCCTGGCGATGCCGAAGTCGGCGACCTTGAGACAGCCATCGGCCTCCCGGAGCAGCAGGTTCTGGGGCTTGACGTCGCGGTGCACGAGCCGCCTGGCGTGCGCGTGGCCGAGCCCGTCGCACAGCTGGCGCAGGAGCGGCAGCGCCTCGGAGAGCGGCAATGCGCGGCGCCGCCGCTCGAGGCGGTCGCCAAGGGTGCCGCCCGCCACCAGCTCCATGACGATGTAGGGGCGGTCGTCCTCCTCGCCGACGTCGAAGACCTGGACCACGTTGGGGTGGTCGAGCTTCGCCGCAAGCCGCGCCTCGCGGGTGAAGCGGGCGCGCACGTCCTTGTCGCCGGCGAGGTTGTCGGCGAGAAGCTTGATCGCCACTTGGCGGTCGAGCTTCCGGTCGTGGGCAAGGTACACCGTCGCCATTCCCCCATGGCCCAGGTGGCCCTCCACCCGGTAGCGCTCCTCGGCCAGAGTCCTCGGCGTCATGGGCCGATCAACTCCGCATCCTTGTACTTCTTCTCCTGGCCGGGAGGGAGGTCTCCCTCGTGACCCGGCGGCCCGAAACCCGGACCCTCGTCGTCGCCGTGATCCTCTCCCTTCTCCTTCCCCTTCCCCTTCTTCTTCTCCTTCGGCTCCGGGGGCGGCGGACAGTTGACCGAGTTGACCAGCTCCTCGCTGGCTGCCTCGATCTCGGGGCGAAGCTCGGCCGGAATATCCGCGTCGGCCACCGCCGCGTCGAGATCGTCGGCGGAGTGGGCCGCGCCGCAGGTGTCGCCGGAGTCGAGCTGGTCGGCGATTTCCTCGCTCCGCTCCGCCAGGCGCTCGGCGGTTGCCGCGCGCAGTGACACCGCGGTTTCGGTCGGCGATGGGTTCTCGTCGGAGCCGCACGCCGCCAGCGAGAAGCTCGCCGCGAGCGCAATCGCCGCCCCCACCCCCATCGCTTTCGGACTCGGGATACCCATCGGTCCAGTCCCCATGGTGCCCTACCCGTACCGCGGGCGGGGAAACAGTCAGCGGTTGAGCAAGGACCTTGGCACCCGCAGCGCCTCGAGGGCGCTGGAGAAGGTGAGCCCAGGCTGGGGGCCGCCCTCGATCGCGAAGACGGTCCGGCCCCTGGAGGCGACCCCGAGGCCGTGGCGGGGGGTGAGCATCGCCGGCAGCGCCCGCCAGCGCTTCTCCGCCGGGTCATAGATCTCTACCGGAGCGATCGTCTGGTCGCCCTCGTCGAGCTGCTCGCCGCCGACCGCGACCAGGTGGCCCTTCACCACCGCCGCCTGGAAGCCGCTGCGGGCGGTCCGCAGGCGCGGCAGGCGCTTCCACTTCCGGGTCCGGGTGCTGAGCACCTCGACCGCGTCCAGGTTGCGGCCGGCGTCGCGGCCACCAAGGACGATGATCCGATCGCCGATCACCCCGCTCGCCAGATGCTCGCGCGCGACCCGCATCGGCGGGCCGCCGCTCCAGCTGCCGCTGCGGAGCTCATATACCTGGACCAGGCGCTGGACCGCGCCCCCGCCGACCCCGCCGATCGCGTAGAGGCGGCGGCCGACCGGCGCCAGGGTGGCGGCGCCCCGCCTCACCCCGGAGCCGGTGAGCGTCGCCCAGGAGTCGGTTGCGGGGTCGTAGCGCTGCAGGGCGTCGGTTTCGCCGGTGAGCGCGCCGGAATCGGTGAAGCCGCCGTAGACGAAGATCCGGCCCCCGCTAACCGCCAGGGCCGGATGGTTGACGGCGATCGGCATCGGGGCGGCCAGGGCCCAGGTGCCGGTCTCGATGTCGTACCGGGCGACCTGGTTGCCGGTGGCTCCGTCGGGAGGGAGGAAGCCGCCGACCACGTAGATCGTGCGTCCCACCCGCGCCGCACCGACCTCGGTGCGGGCGAGCGGGCTCGGCTGCAAGGAGGCCCAGCGACCGCCGCCGGCGCGAACGCCGTCGGCGTTCTCGTCCGCGGCCAGCAGCGCCACCGCCGGTGCACCCGCGACCGCGAGCAGCCCGGCCAGCGCCAGCCGCCAGCGGGGCGACAGGGCCGCTCTCATCGCCGGGCCTCCTCCCCATCGCGCTCGGTGAAGCCGCTGCAGCTCTCCACCGGCAGGCGCGGGTAGCGGGGAAAGGCCGGGTTCGTGCGGGAGAGCTCGCAGAGGGAGAAGGACGAGCCCCGCGTGTTCTGGACCACCCGCTGGTGGCGGCAGCGATCGCAGAGCCCAGCGGGAGGCGTTCGGCTCACCGCTCCGGAGCCGATTCCTCCGCCTCGGTCTCGGCGTCCTTGGCCGTCGCCACCTCGAGGTCCGCCAGGTTCTCATCGCCAAGCAGGACCTTCTTCAGCTGCTCGCTGACGAACTCGCCACCTCGCTGGGCCTTCTCGAGCGGCTCGGTCAGCTTCACCAGGCGCGCCAGCAGGTCGTTCATGCGCTCGGCCTGCTGCAGCGCCTTGTCGGCCTGCCGCCGCATCACCTCCAGCTGCTCCTGGGAGACGTCCATCAGCTCGTTGGCCTGGCGGACGCTTCGCTGCATCGTCCGGGGCAGATCGAGGACCGCGTTGATCGTCGAGATCGGCTTGGTGATCAGCTCCCTGAGCACGGGCTCAGCTTACGCGAGGGTGCTCCGGAGATGCGAGGGGGCTCCGTGAGGAGCCACCCGTTTCACCGTGGAGGAGCAACCCGTTTCGTGCCTGGCGGCGGCTTTTACTTCACTTTGTATAGTCGAAGGATGCGCACCTTCAGGCGGCTGCTCGGTTTCCTGCGCCCGTACCGGCGGAGCCTGACCTTCTCCCTGGCGCTCGCCTGGCTGGCGATGGGGATGACAATCCTGATTCCACTGCTCGTCGGTGAGGCGGTGAACGCAATTCACGACCAGGAGCGCAGCCGCATCCTGCCGCTGGCCCTGGCTCTGCTCGGCGCCGGCCTGTTGCGGCTGGGGCTGACGGTGAGCAGGCGGTTGATCGCCGGCAGAGTCTCGCTCGGGGTCGAGTACGACCTGCGGCAGCGCTTCTACACCCACCTGCAGCGGCTCGAGCTCGGCTTCTTCGATTCCCAGCAGACCGGGCAGCTGATGTCGCGGGCGACCGTCGACCTGCAGTCGATCCGCTTCTTCCTCGGCTACGGGCTGATCTTCATCACCCAGAGCGCCCTGACGATCCTCTTCGCGGCGGCCGTGATGATCGTGATCAACCCGGGGCTGGCGCTGCTGGCCCTGGCGCCGGTTCCATTCCTGGTGGCGACTGCCACCCGCTACTCACGACGAAACCGGCCGGCGCAGCAGGAGGTCCAGCAGCGGGTCGCGGAGCTCACCGCCGGGGCCGAGGAGAGCGTCTCGGGGATCAGAATCGTGAAGGCGTTCGCCCGTGAGCGGCACATGCTCGAGCGCTTCCGCCATGCGGTCAACCGAGTCTTCGAGCAGAGCATGTTCTCGACCCGGCTGAACGCCTTCTACACCCCGCTGATGGGATTCCTTCCCAACATCGGGCTGGCGGTGGTGCTCTTCGTCGGCGGGCGCCAGGTGATCAACGGCGGCCTCGACATCGGCCAGTTCACCGCCTTCTACACCTACCTGCTGCTGCTCGGCTTCCCGGTGCGGATGCTGGGGATGGCCCTGAGCATGAGCCAGCGCGCGGTCGCCTCGGGCAATCGCTTCTTCGAGATCCTCGACCGCGAGCCGAACCTGACCAGCCCGCCCGGGGCGCCGCCACTGCCCCAGGGCGAGGGCCGGGTGAAGCTGGAGAACCTGACGCTGCGTTACGACGGTGCCGAGCCGGCGCTCACCGATGTCGAGCTCGAGGTCCCCGGCGGCCGCACAGTTGCGCTGGTCGGGCCGACTGCGTCAGGCAAGACCAGCCTGGTGGCGCTGCTGGCGCGGCTCTATGACCCGAGCGAGGGCCGGGTGCTGATCGACGGCGCCGACGTGCGCGACGTCGACCTCGCCTCGCTTCGCTCCGAGATCGCCTTCGTCGCCGACGACAGCTTCCTCTTCTCGGACACCGTCGCCGCCAACATCGCCTATGCGCGGCCCAAGGCCAGCCGCGAGCAGATCGAGGCGGCGGCGCGGCGCGCCCAGGCTCACGGGTTCATCTCCAGCCTCCCGGACGGCTACGACACGGTGGTCGGCGAGCGCGGGCTCACTCTCTCGGGAGGCCAGCGCCAGCGGGTCGCGATCGCTCGCGCCCTGGTCGCCCAGCCGCGAATCCTGATCCTCGACGACGCCACCTCCTCGGTCGACGCCCGCACCGAGGCCGAGATCAAGCGCGGCCTGCGCGAGGTGATGGAGGGCCGGACGACCTTCATCGTCGCCCACCGGCTGTCGACGATCTCGCTTGCGGACGAGATCGTCGTCCTCGACCGCGGCAGGATCGTCGACCGCGGCACCCACGAGGAGCTGCTCGAGCGCTGCCCGCTCTTCGAGGAGATCGCCGAGAAGGGGCTGGAGGACTCGGTCTACCTGCAGCGCGATCTGGAGGAGCGCGAGGAGCTGGCGAGGCTGTGACCCCGATATGTAAGGGCGCTCCGATGATGCGAGGGCGCGCGACAGCGCGACCCGTGGGATGTCGGAGGAGCGACCCGTCATGACAGGACAGAGACGCTCGGAGGAGGAGCGGCGCGCGGAGGAGGAGGCGATCGAGGCCGAGGAGCGCGAGGAGGGCACCTACCAGCCGGAGAGCCGCTGGCGGGCGATCGCGCTTCTCTTCGGGTCGCTGTGGCAGTTGCTGCGCGGGCAGGATCAGCGCGGCCGCAAGGTTCGCTGGCTGCTCGGCCTCTTGCGGCCCTACCGCAGGCAGGTGCTGCTGATGTTCGGCGCCCTGATCGTTGCCACCGCCGCCGGGCTCGCTCCCCCCTACCTGGCCGGCAAGGCAGTCTCCGACGGGATCCTCGCCGACGACCTCGGGGCGCTCGATCTGATCGTCGCCGTCTTCATCGGCTCGGCGCTGATCTACTGGGGCGCGACCTACGCTCAGACCTATCTGGTCGGTTGGGTGGGGCAGCGGGCGCTGCAGGACCTGCGGCT
The DNA here is from genome assembly GCA_050697055.1 of Solirubrobacterales bacterium. Classification (GTDB taxonomy): domain Bacteria; phylum Actinomycetota; class Thermoleophilia; order Solirubrobacterales; family 70-9; genus CAVVYV01. Next base: position 1,267 of record JBOGZE010000071.1, on the reverse strand, counting down.
TCGGATCTTCAGGCACCTGCAGGCGATGTCGATCGGCTTCTTCACCCGCAACCGGCCCGGGGTGCTGATCTCGCGGATCACCAACGACGTCGACGCGCTGGACCAGTTGGTCAGCACCGGGGTGGTGACGCTGTTCTCAAGCTCGCTCACCCTGCTCGGGGTGGTGGTGATCCTGCTGGCGCTGGACGTGCAGCTGGCGCTGATCGTCTTCCTCACCTTCCCCCTGCTGGCTGTCGCCAGCGTCGTCTTCCGGATCATCGCCGCCACCGCCTACCGGATCACCCGCGAGCGGATCGCCGAGGTCACGGCGTACCTCCAGGAGAGCCTCACCGGGATCCGGGCGGTGCGGAGCTTTGCCCAGGAGGAGCGGCATGTCGCGCGGATGGGGGAGCTGAACGAGGCGAACCGCGAGGCGAACATGAGAACCGTCTATCTCAACGCCTCCTACTTCCCGGCGGTCGAGCTGCTCTCCGCGATCGGCACGGCAGTGATCCTGCTCTACGGCGGCTACCAGGCGCTCGACGCGGCGGCGGGGGAGCGAGCGGCGCAGATCGGCGTGGTCGTGGCGTTCGTCGGCTACCTGCAGACCTTCTTCGACCCGATCCAGCAGCTCTCGCAGCTCTACACGACCTACCAGCAGGGGATGGCGGCGCTGGACAAGATCTTCGACCTGCTCGACACGGCTCCCGACCTGACCGACAAGGAGGGGGCGCTCGACCCGCGCCCGCTCCGCGGCGAGATCGAGATGGACGGGGTCTGGTTCTCCTACGGCCGCGACAAGACGACGGGCCTCCGACGCTCGAGCGGAAAGATCGAGCGGAGCGACGAGGAGCACCAAGCTGATGACTGGGCCCTGCGCGACGTCTCGATCCATGTGCCCGCCGGCGAGACTCTGGCGCTGGTCGGGGAGACGGGCGCCGGCAAGTCGACCTTCGCGAAGCTGGTCTCGCGCTTCTATGACCCGCAGCGGGGTCGGGTGCTGGTGGACGGCCACGACCTGCGCGAACTGCGGGCCAGCTGCCTGCGCAGCCAGCTCGGGATCGTTCCCCAGGAGGGATTCCTGTTCAGTGGCAGCGTCCGGGAGAACATCGCCTTCGGCCGCCCCGACGCTGCGCCCGGAGAGATCGAGGCGGCGGCGGAGTCGATCGGTGCCGGAGAGTTCATTCGCAGGTTGCCGAATGGATTCGACACGGAGGTGGGTGAGCGCGGCGTGGCGCTCTCGGCGGGCCAGCGGCAGCTGATCGCGTTCGCCCGGGCGCTGCTGGCG
>JBOGZE010000070.1:0-5675 GCA_050697055.1 Solirubrobacterales bacterium | reverse complement strand
GTAGCCCCACTCGTTGTCGTACCAGGCGATCGTCTTCACGAAGGTGCCGTCGACGACGATCGTCTGCTCGGCGTCGAAGATCGACGAGTGCGGGTCGGTGACGATGTCGGTGGAGACGATCGGGTCCTCGGTGTAGAGGAGGATCCCCTCCAGGGGTCCCTCGGCCGCCTCCTTCACCGCCGCGTTTACCTCCTCGGCGCTCGTCTCCCGGGAGAGGTCGCAGACGAGGTCGACCACCGAGCCGGTGATCACCGGTGCCCGGATCGCGATCCCGCCGAGCTTCCCCTCGAGCTCGGGGAGCACCAGGCCGATCGCCTTCGCGGCCCCGGTGCTGGTCGGGATCAGGTTGACGGCGGCCGCCCGCGCCCGGCGGAGGTCCTTGTGGGGCATGTCCTGGAGGCGCTGGTCGGCGGTGTAGGCGTGGATCGTGGTCATCAGCCCGCGCTCGATCCCGGCGGTGTCGTTCAGCACCTTCGCCACCGGGGCGAGGCAGTTGGTGGTGCAGGAGGCGTTGGAGATGATGTCGTGCCGCTCGGGGTCGTAGACCCGCTCGAAGTTGACCCCGAGGACCACGGTCACGTCCGGGTCGGTCGCGGGCGCCGAGATGATCACCTTCCTGGCGCCGGCCTCGAGGTGCTTGGAGGCCTCCTCGCGCTTGCGGAAGAGCCCGGTGGACTCGATCACCACCTCGGCGCCGAGGTCGCCCCAGGGAAGGGCGGCCGGGTCCTTCTCGGAGAAGACCTTGATCTCGTTGCCGTCGACCTTGATCCCGGAGCCAGTCGCCTCGACCTCGCCCGGGTAGCGGCCGAGGATCGAGTCGTACTTGAACAGGTGGGCGAGGGTCGCCGCGTCGACCAGGTCGTTGACGGCGACGAACTCCAGATCCGAGCCCGAATCGAGGGCTGCCCGCACCAGGTTGCGTCCGATGCGCCCAAATCCGTTGATGCCGACCTTCACTGCCATTGCAAGTCCTCCTTGGGTGCGGGATTGGTCCGGGCTTCAAACCTAGCGGGTGCGGCGGCTCGGAGGCTACCGGCGAACTACGTAATCGGAATCGGTGCGGACGACGTACTCAGTCGTTGGAGACGCAGATCTCGACCAGATACCCGTCGGGGTCGTAAAGCCGAGCCGCGTAACTGCCGCTGCCGAAGCTGGCTGCGCTGCCCGGCTCGGATTCGGGCTCCCCACCGTTCTCGACCCCCGACTCGAACGACGCCCTCACCGCCGGGATGCTCTTCGCCGGGAAGGAGATCTGCCCAAACCCAGGGCGCTGGGAGTCCCCGCGCATTATGAAGAACTCGGAGCGGATCATTCCCCAGCTGATCACCCCGGCGCTGTCCTCTTGGCGGCGCCAGCCGAGCGGCGCCAGGATCGAGTCATAGAAAGCGCCGCTCCGCTCGAGGTCGGCAACGTTGAGGCTCGCGTAATGGAGCATGAAGTCCGGTCAATCCTCTCTTCGGCGCCCCGCACTCCGCGGGCGCGCCCCTGGCCACAGGTTCAGCTTGTCCCCAACATTAATGGGAAGGCCGTCAGCGTCGCGACTCCCAGCGGAAGAAGCGCACGGCGATCAGGAGCCCGAGCATGCCCCAGGCCGCGACGATCGCAAGATTCCCCAACTCGAAGCCCGAGCCGGTGGCGTTCGGGTCCCAGGCCGTGAAGAGCCCCTCGAAGAAGTGGCGGATTGGGAAGACGTCGGCGAGATGAAGGATGCCGTCGGGAATCTCGTCCTCGGGCACGAACACTCCCGAGAGGAAGTAGAGCGGGAAGACGATCGCATTGGTGACCGCGGGTGCCGCGTCCTCACTCGGGATCACTGCCGCGAGAGCGAAGCCAAGGCAGGAGAATGAGGCGGCACCAACGGCCAACGTGACGAGGACCGCGGGCATCGTCCGGGTGGGGATCGAGACGCCGTAGAAGAGGGCGCCGATCACGCTCACAAGGACGACGAGGATGAGCGAGATCACCAGCGAGTTCCCCACCCTTCCGGCGACGAACGCCGAGGGCGGCAGCGGCGTCCCGCGCACCCGCTTCAGCATCCCCGCCTCGCGCTCCGAGCTGAGGTTCATCGCCAGCTTGACCGTGGTCGCCGAGATCACCGAGAGGGCGACGATCGCGGGAACGTAGTAGGTGGCGCCGTCGACGCCGAGGCTCTCGATCTCGGCATTCTTGAAGAAGGTGGCGAAGATGAAGAGGAAGAGCAGCGGGAAGACAGCCGTGAAGAAGACCGAGGCCGGATTGCGCCAGAAGATCTTCTGGTCGAAGCGAAATTGGTGCGCCAGGAGCGCCACCCCGCTCATCGGGGGACCCCCTCTCTGCTGCCCTCCAGCTGGAGCTCGGCCTCGCCGGTCAGCCGCAGGTAGACGTCCTCGAGGCTCGGCCGGCGCACCTCGAGGCCCGGCAGGGTGGCGCCCCGCTGCTCCGCCCACTCGATCAGGCCTCGCAGGTCCGCAAGCGGGTCGCTGCTGGCATGCGAGACCATCGCTTCGCCCGGCCTGGCGCTGGCAGCGAACGGCGGCGGCAGGTCGGCCGCCGCGGCCCCGTCCGGCAGGCGAAAGCTGATCATCGCCTCGGCGCCGGCGCGCGTGCTCAGCGCCTCGGGGTCACCCTCGGCGACGATCCGACCCCGCACGATGATTGCGGCGCGGTCGGCGAGCGCCTCCGCCTCCTCCATGTAGTGGGTGGTGAGGAACACCGTCTTGCCGAGCTCGCGCATACCGCCGATCACCTCCCATGCCTGGCGCCGGGCAGCGGGGTCGAAGCCCGTGGTCGGCTCGTCGAGAAAAAGCAGCTCCGGGTCACCGACGAGTGCGAGGGCGACATCGAGTCGGCGCTGCTGGCCGCCGGAGAGCTTCGAGGTCCTTGTGTCGGCCTTCTCGCCGAGACCCACGAGCCGAACCGTCTCCCCCACGTCTCGCGCCGCCGAGTAGTAGCCGGCGTACTGCTCGACCGCCTCGGTGACCGTCAGCTCGGGCGTCAGCCGGCACTCCTGGAGGACTATCCCGATCCGCTCGCGCCAGCTCCTGCTCGGGGAGGACGGATCGACCCCGAGCACGCTGACCTCGCCGCCGTTGCGGTTTCGGTAGCCCTCGAGGATCTCGACCGTGGTCGTCTTGCCGGCCCCGTTCGGGCCGAGGAAGGCGAAGATCTCCCCGGCTGCAATCTCGAGGTCGATTCCCTTGACGGCCTCGAAGCCCCCGTAGGACTTCCGCAGGCCCCTGACGCTGATCACGGGGTCGGCCACGCGGGGGATGTTATGGACGGGCCGTGCCGGGTCGCGGCGCCGGGGTGCCGCTTCGGGTCGCGGCTGCGGGCGGCCGCTAATCGAGCTCGACGTCGCGGTGGACGACGCGCAGCTTGACGTCGTCGCGGCCCTCGAGCTCGCGGGCGATGTGGTCGGCGACGGTGATCGAGCGATGGCGGCCGCCGGTGCAGCCGACCGCGATCGTCAGGTGTTGCTTGCCCTCGGCGACGTAGGCGGGCAGCAGGAACTGCAGCAGGGGCATCAGGCGGCCGTAGAACTCTCCCGCCTGGGTGCCGGACTCGACGTACTCCTTGACCGCCTGGTCTCGCCCGGTCAGCGGTCGCAGCTCGTCGTCGTAGTGCGGGTTGGGCAGGAAGCGGACGTCGAGGGTCAGGTCCGCGTCCGAGGGCGGTCCGTTCTTGAAGCCGAAGGTGAGGATCGTGAGGGCGAGCTGGTTCTCCTCCGTTTCGAGGCCGATCAGCTCGGTGGTGATCCGCCGCCGCAGGGCGGCGCCGGTGAGGCCGGTCGTGTCGAGCACCACGTCGGCGCGCTCCCGCAGGGGAGCGAGGAGCTGGTGCTCCTCGCGGATCCCGTCGACGATCCGGCCACTCCGGGCCAGCGGATGCCGCCGGCGGGTCTCCTTGTAGCGATGGAGCAGGGTCTCCTCGTCGGCCTCGAGGAAGAGCACCTTGAGGTCGAGGCCGGCGGCCTCGAGCTCATCGATCACCGCCAGCAGTTCCTCGAAGTACTCGCCCCCGCGCACGTCGGAGACGACCGCGGCGTGCTCGATCCCGCTGCCCTCGTGGCGGAAGAGCTCGCCGAGCGCCTCGATCATCCGCGGGGGAAGGTTGTCGACGCAGAAGTAGCCGCCGTCCTCGAAGGCGGCGATCGCCTCCGACTTGCCGGCCCCGGAGTGACCGGTGATCACCACCAGCTCCACCCGCTTCTGGCCGCCTGCCACCGGTTTGCCGTTCGGCCCGTGGGCCTGAGCGGGGGGCCGGGACTTGCCCTTTTCCCCCTTGCCTGAGGCGGTCGTCCTTGGAGTCATCCGGCTCTGTGCAGTTGCCTGTGGATCTCGCGAGCGAGCTTACCGGGCACTCCGGGCACCGCTTCCAGCTCCTCGCGGCTCGCCGAGAGCAGCCGGTCGGGGGAGCCGAAATGCCGCAGCAGAGCGCGCTTTCGGGCCGGTCCAACCCCGCGCACCCCGTCGAGGACGGAGGCGGTCATCGCCTTGTCGCGGCGGCTGCGGTGGAAGGTGATCGCGAAGCGGTGCGCCTCGTCGCGGACTCGCTGCAGCAGCCGGAGGGCGTCGGAGCCCCGCTCCAGCAGGACCGGGTCCTTGCGACCGGGGAGGAAGATCTCCTCGATCCGCTTGGCGAGGCCGACGACCGCTACCCCGCGCTCGAGCAGCGGCTCCAGCGCCCGGAGGCCGGCGGAGAGCTGGCCCTTGCCGCCGTCGATCACGATCAGATCGGGGAGCGAGGCAAAGCTCGCGTCGCGATCGGAGTCGTGCGGGGAGATGTCGGCCTGCTGCACGTAGCGGCCAAGCCGCCGGGTGAGCACCTCGTTGATCGCAGCAAAGTCGTCAGGGCGGCTTCCGTTCTCGTCGTCGCCGCGGATCCCGAACTTGCGGTAGTCCGACTTCTTCGGCGCGCCTCCCTCGAAGACGACCATCGAGGACACCGTGTGGGTCTCGCCGAGGTTGGATACGTCGAAGCCCTCGATGCGCACCGGCACCCGCTCGAGGCCGAGCGCCTCCTGAAGGGCGGCGAGCGATTCGACCCGCTGCTGGCGACGATGCTCGCGACGAAGCTTGTCCTGAGCGAGGGCGAGCTTGGCGTTCTTCACGGCGAGCTCGCGCAGCTGCCGCAGGTCGCCTCGCGAGGCGACCCTGACCTCCACCTGCGAGTCCCGCTGGCTGCTCAGCGCCTCGGCGAGTACATCGGTGCGACCCCGAAGCTCCGGCCCAACGATCACCCTCGCGGGCACCGCCGGCGCCGCGCCGTAGTACTGAAGCAGGAAGGTCTCGGCGACCTCGCCCGGATCTCGCTCCCCGTCCTCATCTCCACCCTCCCCCGCCAGATAGAAGCCCTGGCGCTCGGCGAGGATGCCGTCGCGAACCTGAAACACCTGGGCGTTGGCGTCACTCGCCTCGACCGCCACCCCGATCAGGTCGGCGCTCCCTAGCGAGCCGCCGGCCACCTGCTGGCGCTCCATCATGCCCTGCACCGCGTTCAGCCGGTCGCGAAACAGCGCCGCTCGCTCGAAGTCCCGGGCTTCCGACGCCTCCTGCATCTTCGCATCGAGGTCGCTGGCGATCTCGTGGTAGCGGCCGGAGAGGAATCCGACGATCCGGTCGATGTTGCGGCGGTACTCCTCGCGGTCGATGTAGCCGACGCAGGGCGCCTGGCAACGCTTGATGTAGTAGTCGAGG
>JBOGZE010000069.1:0-3124 GCA_050697055.1 Solirubrobacterales bacterium | reverse complement strand
TTTTCGTAGTCGTAGTCCCAGCCGTGCTCGAGCAGCTGAAAGCGCGAGAGGACCTCGCCGGGGCGGCGCATGAACACCTCGAGCAGCGAGAACTCCTTGGCGGAGAGCGAGATCTCGGTGTCGCTTCGCCAGACCTGGCGGGTGGCGGGGTCGAGACGGAGGTCGCCGACCTCGAGTAGGACCGGGCGCTCGACCGGTCCCCGCCGAGCGAGCGCCCGCAGCCGGGCCAGTAGCTCGCCGAAGGAGAAGGGTTTGGTCAGGTAGTCGTCGGCACCCCCGTCGAGACCGGCTACCCGATCCTCGACGGAGTCTCGGGCCGTCAGCATCAAGATCGGGGACCAGACGCCGTCGGCGCGCAGCCGCCGGCAGGTCTCGAAGCCGTCGATGCCCGGCAGCATCACGTCGAGGACGATCGCGTCGTAGTCGGTCGAACCGGCCATCCAGAGGGCGTCCTCGCCGCGCACGGCGACGTCGGCGGCCATCCCCTCCTCGCGCATGCCGCGCCGAATCAGCGCGGCCATCTTGACCTCGTCCTCGACGATCAGAACACGCATCGCTGCCCCATGGTGAAAGGATCGGAGCCAAAGATGAAAGCAAGATGAGAGCCGCGAAACGAACCCCGAAGGAACGACGGCCCCGTTACCGGGGCCGCCGACTTTCGGGGAGAAGCCGTGGACTAGTCGTCCTCCTGCTCTCCGGCGTCCGAGTCGTTGGGTCCATCCTCCTCGTCGCCGGGGCCCTCGGCCTCGGAGCCCTCGGCCTCGGCCGAATCGTCCTTGTCGCCGGCCTCGTTGCTCTCATTCGCCGTCTGCGATGCGTTGGGCGGCGCGCTCGACTCATCGTCCCCGCCGCCGGCGCTTGCCAGCGCGGCACCGCCAAGGGCAAGCGCCACCAGGGCAAGCACCCCGGCGATCACCTTCTTCATTCTTGTTGCCATCACATCTCCTTTGCTGGTCCCCACGCTCCCAGCGGCGAACGTACGGAGAGTCGATGAGATGGCAGTGAAAGGGAGAGGCGCCATACTCGGACGCGTGCCCGCCCCGCTGATCGAGTTCCCGGCAGATGACCCGGATCGAGCCCTCCGCTTCTGGGCGGGGGTCATCGGGACTTCCCTCTCGCCGAGGGCGAGCGACGCCGGATCGGGCTGGGAAGCAGACGCCGACGGCCTCCGGCTCGGGATCCATGAGCGCGGCGCCGGCCCCGGCGACACCGCCTCCCTCCCCTACTTCACCGTCGCCGACCTTCCAGGGATGCTCGAGCGGATCGAGGAGCTGGGCGGCTCGGTGATCCATCCCGGCGAGCGCTGGGCGATCTGCCGCGACTCGGAGGGCAGCCCCTTCGCCCTCGCCGCAGAACCCAAGGGCTAGCTGGCGCAAGCCGCTCACGAATTGAACCGCTGAGCGTGGTGAAAATCGGGGCGACTGGATTTGAACCAGCGAACCTTCCCGCCCCAAACGGGATGCTCTACCAGGCTGAGCTACGCCCCGAACATCAGTATTTAAGCCGAGTCAGGCCTTGAAATTGAACCGACCCTTCTGGCGAGCGGTGATTAGGGTTCCGCGTCGATGGCTGGGGTCGAACCACTGCGGGCTTTGCGTTACGACCTCGGCAAGGTCGGGTCGGTGGCCGCGGTGACCTCGCCTCCCTACGACGTGATCGACGACGAGCAGCGGGCGGAGCTTGCCGCTCGCTCGCCCTACAACGTGGTCGAGATCGATCTGCCTCGCGACCCAGATGGAGGCGACCCGTACGAGCACGCGGCGCGCCTGCTCGGCTCCTGGAAGAACGAGGGTGTCCTGGTCGAGGACGCCGAGCCAGCGATCTGGGCGCTGGAGCAGGACTACGACGCCCCCGACGGACGGCGCCTCAGCCGCCACGGATTCCTCGCCCGGGTGAAGTTGGCTCCCTACGGCGAGGGGATCCGCCCTCATGAACGCACCCAGCCGGGCCCGAAGGAGGACCGCCTCCGCCTCACCCGCGCCACCCGCCACAACCTCTCCCCGATCTTCTCGCTCCACCCGGGTAATGCCTGGCGGCACATCGGCCCCGCGCTCGAGGATCCCTGGGACGAAGTCACCGACGCGGACAGGACCACCCACCGGGTCTGGCGGGTCGCCGACCCCGAGGTGCACGAGGCGATCGCCGCGGAGCTGGCCGAGGGCGAGCTGTTGATCGCCGACGGCCACCATCGCTATGAGACCTCGCTCGCCTACCAGCGCGAGGCCGGGGCCGGCGGCGACGCCGACTACGTGCTGATGGCGCTGGTCTCGCTCGAGGACCCCGGGCTGACCGTGTTCCCCACCCACCGCCTGCTCAAGGACCTCACGGACGAGCAGCGCGAGCGGATCCGCGCGGTGGCGACGGAGCACTTCGAGCTGGAGGAGGTGCCCGAGGACGCAATCGTCCCCTCGCCCGACGACCAGCCCGGGACCTTCGGCTACATGGACGCCCACCACCTGAGGCCATGGCGGCTCCGGCTGAAAGACCAGGAGCTGCTCGAGCGGGAGCTCGGCGATCACTCCGAGCCCTACCGCCGCCTCGATGCGGCGGCCCTCGAGGAGCTGTTCCTGACCGGCGCCGTCGGCCTCAGCGCCGAGAGCATCGCCGCGAAGCGCGGCCTCGGCTACACCCCCGATGCCGGCGAGGCGATCGCCAGCCTGCGGGCGGGCGAGTACGACGCCGCCTTCTTCCTCGGCCCCACCCCGGTCGAGCTGGTCCGTGAGGTCGCCGCCGCCGGGGAGACGATGCCGCCGAAGTCGACCTACTTCTTCCCCAAGCTGCTCACCGGGATCGTCTTCAACCCCCTGGCCTAGCCGGGCGGGTAAGGTCGGCGCGTGGTGAAGATCTACACCAAGAAGGGCGACGACGGCAGCACCTCGCTCTGGTATGGCGGCCGCGTCCCCAAGCACGACGCCCGCACCGAGGCCTACGGTTCGATCGACGAGGCCAACTCCGCTCTCGGGGTCGCCCGCGCCCTCTGTGGCTCCCGGAAGCACGGCGACCTCGGCTCCGACCTGCTCCAGCTCCAGCAGGACCTGTTCGTCGCCGGGGCCGAGCTCGCCACCGCGCCGGAGGCGAGCGAGCGGCTCGAGGACGGGGTGAGCAGGATCACCGACGGGATGGT
>JBOGZE010000068.1:0-6033 GCA_050697055.1 Solirubrobacterales bacterium | reverse complement strand
CCTTGATCGCCTCGGTCAGCTTGGGGACGATCTTGTGCAGGTCCCCGACCACGCCGAGGTCGCAGAACTCGAAGATCGGCGCGTTCTGGTCCTTGTTGATCGCGAGGATGTTCTCGGAGCTCTGCATCCCGACCTTGTGCTGGATCGCGCCGGAGATGCCCGCGGCGAGATAGAGCTTCGGCGCCACCGTCTTCCCGGTCTGTCCGATCTGAGCGGCGTAGGGGTACCAGCCGGCATCCACGACCGCGCGGGTCGCTGCCACCGCGCCGCCCATCGCCTCGGCCAGCTGCTCGGCGAGCTCGAAGTTCTCCTTCTTGCCGAGCCCGCGGCCGCCGCCGACGAGGATGTCGGCATCCTCGATGTTGACGTCCTCGCCGCGCTGCTCGCCGCGTTTCACCATCTTCGCCTTGGTCGACCACTCCGAAAGCTCCACCTGGACGTCCTCGACCTCGGCGGTGCCGCCGGTCTCGTTCTCGTCGAAGGCGTTGAGGCGGCCGATGATGATCCCCGGCTCCTCGACATAACCGACATTGGCGATCTGGGAGTCCTGCAGGATCGGGCGCTCGGCGACCAGCTTGCCGTCCTGGACGTGGACCTTGGTGACCTCCATCGTCACCCCGGCGTTGAGGCGGGCGGTGAGCCCGGCACCGATCTCGAAGCCGAGCAGGCCACCGCCGAAGAGGGCATAGGAGAAGTCGTTTTCGCCCATCACCTTGGCCATCACGTCGACCACCGGCTGGGCCAGGCCCTCGGGAGCCTCCTTGCACCGGTAGACCTTCTCCACCCCGTAGGCGCCGAGCCCGGCGGCGGCGTCATCGGCGACGTCGCCGACGACCACCGCGGCAGCCTCGGTGCCGATCTCGCCAGCCAGCTTTGAGGCCTCGGAGAGGGCGCCGAGCGAGTTCTTGTTGACGTTCCCCTCGTCGTCGTGGAGGGCGTAGACCAGGATGCCGGGCATCTAGATCAGCTTCCTTTCCTCGAGCCAAGCAACGATCTTCTCGACCGTCTCGGCGGTGTCCTCGTCCTCGATGATCTCGCCCGCCTCCTTCTGGGGGGGCGGCTTCAGCTCGAGCACGGTCGTGCGTGAGCCCTCGATCCCGACCTGGCCCGCTTCGATCCCGACGTCGCCGATCGCTTTCGTGTCGAGTGGCTTCTTCTTCGCGCCCATGATCGCCTTCAGGCTGGGGTATCGAGGCTCGTTGATCGCGTCCCCGACGCTGATCACCGCCGGCATCTCGACCTCGACCGTGTCGTAGCCGTACTCGGCCTGGCGCTCGCAGGTGAGCTTGCCATCGGCAACATCCATCTTGATCACCTGGGTGAGCGAGGGCATCTTCAGATGGTCCGCAACCACGGCGCCGATCGTGTAGCACTCGCCGTCGTCGGACTGCTGGCCGAGCAGAACCAGGTCGGGACTCTCGGCTTCGAGCACCCTTGCCAGCGCGAGACCGGTGGCGCAGACGTCCGAGCCCTCCAGCGCGGCGTCGGTCAGGTGGACCGAGCGATCGGCGCCGAGGGCGACGGCCTTGTGAAGGGCGCGCACGGCGCTCTCCGGCCCCATCGTCACGGCGACGATCTCCTCGACGTCGGCGCCGCCCTCCTTCACCTGCATCGCCGCCTCGAGGGCGTGGGTGTCGAAGGGATTTAGGTTCTTCTCGCCTGAGCGATCGAGGCGCTTGGTCTCCGGGTCAATCCGCTTGTCGACCGCGGCGTCTGGGACCTCCTTGACGAGCACGCAAATCTTCAACTTCTGGCCTCCTTATGGGACGACTGGCGGCGCGGGATATTAGCGGCTCGGCTGACTGGTTGACTGACCAGTCAATCGGCCGCACGCGCCCAAACGAGGCCCGTCACATACCCATCGGGACCGCTTCCGAACCTCCGAGCGCCGCCGTCAGTCGGGCAGCCGCGCCACCAGCGCCTCTCCCCCGGCCGAGAGAAGCCGGACCACCGAAACGTCGTCGAGGGCGACGGGAAGCGCCCCGCCCCAGCTGCCATTTTCGGGGTCGAGCGCAAACGAGCGGAGCGGGACCCGCCTGCCATCGGCCAACACCAGTTCGGCGCCGCGGACCTCCGCGCGCTGCTGGGGGTCAACGATCACCAGCAGCCAGGAGGGCGAGCCCAGATAGCCGAACATCGTCCCCGCCGCTTCCTCGCCCGGGCCGTAGAGATGCTCGGCCTGGAATTTCACCCCGTTCGCTTCTTCCAGGGTCCCGCGATAGTCCGAGGCAAGCTGCAGGTCGTCCTCGACGACCACCAGGGTCCCGGCGACGGCCAGGGCGGCAGCGGTAGCGGCGGCAGCGATCGGGACGAGCGCCCGCCCCCTGCGGGACCTCGACCGGCGGGCATGCAGCGGTGCCAGGGCACGCGACTCGAAACCGATCGGCACCTCGCGGCTGGGCGCCAGCAGCATCAGCCCATCGGCGACCTCGGAGAGCTCCTCGACCGCTCGCCGGCACTCGGTGCAGCCAGCCAGGTGCTCGAGAGCCCGGGCGCGCTCCTCGCCGTCCACGACCCCGAGGGCGAGCTCGGCGGCGATCTCGTCGACGTGCTCAGAGCTCGTCTCGCTCATCGCTCCGCCTCCAACCGGGCGCGCAGCTTCAGCATCGCGCTCCGGATCCGTGTCTTCACCGTGCCCACCGGCAGCCCGTCGAGCTCGGAGATCTCCCTCGTCGTGCGACCGAGGTAGGCGGCCAGGACCAGGGCGCGGCGCTGGTCCGGCGGCAGCTCGGCGATCGCTCGTCGGAGCTGCTCGCGCTCGTCCGGCGGCGGGTCGACCTCGTCGGCACCCGGCGTCGCGGCCTCGAGCGAGAGCTCGGCCGCGACCAGCTCCGGGTCGGCCGGCTGAGTCCGCCGCGTCCGGGTGACGTCGATCGCCAGGTTGCGGGCGATCGAGAGCAGCCAGGTGGCCACCCGCCCGCGACGCGCGTCGTAGGCGCCGCCGTGGCGCCAGACGCGGGCGAAGGTCTCCTGGGCGACCTCCTCGGCGACCGCCGGGTCGCGGACGATCGTCAGGGCGAGCCCGTAGACCCTGCCCTGGAACCGGCGGACGAAGGCGGCGGCGCTTGCCGGATCGCCGCTCGCGTAGCCGGCGAGCAGGGCCTCGTCCGATGGGTCCACATCAGGGTCTACGTTCGCGCCGCCCTCCCGGATTGGAGCCCGCGGCAATCCCTCATACCGGCGGCGTCGTACTACCGGAAGCTCGCCCGGACCCCTGGCGGAGCGTTCAGACATCGGCTTCACGGTAAAGGAGACAAGATGACCTCACGACGACCGGCCCCCCTGAGGATCGCGGGCATCGCCCTGGTGGCGATCGCCGCCTCGGTCGCGCTCGTGGCTTGCGGCGGCGACGACTCCGATTCGGACACGACGGCCTCGAGCTCCGGCGCCGGTACCGCCGCGGGGGCGAGCACGATCTCCGTGCAGTCGGTCGGCGGTCTTAACGCTCTCGTCGACGCGAAAGGGAAGGTCCTCTACACCACCGACCAGGACACCGCGAGCAAGATCGCCTGTACGGGCGAGTGCGCCGGCATCTGGGTGCCGGTCACGGCCCAGTCCGGGCAGCCGAGCTCCGACGACGCGAGCGTGGAGGCGAAGCTGGGCGTCGTCACCAACCCGGATGGCGATAGCCAGGTCACCTTCGACGGCAAGCCGCTCTACACGTTCGTCCAGGACAGCCCGGGCGAGGTGACCGGCAACGGCGTCACCGACAGCTTCGGCGGGGTCACCTTCACCTGGACCGCGGCGACGGCGGGCGGATCGCAGCAGGGCGCGGGCGCCACAACCACCACCGACACGGAGACGACCGGGAGCGGCGATTCGGGCGGTGGCTCGGGCGGCTACGGCTACTGAGGCAAGCCACCGAGCGGCGGAATCTCATCCGGCGAGCTCCACTACGAGCTTCATGCGGACATGCCGGTGTTCGGGAAGTTCCGGCAGATGCGGGATGTGAACTTCACCGCCACCTCCAGCTTCCAGTTCCCCCCGGGCTATCTGGAGGAGATCATCAGGGCGTACAGCGACTTCTACGAGACGATGTTCGTCCGCTACGCGGCGAAGAAGGACAAGCTGGTCTTCCGCCACCAGGGAATCGTTCTCTTCGGGCAGGAGTCGCTCGCGCCCGGAGAGAAGGCGACGCCGTTCAAGCCCAAGCCGACCTGCTGAGACCCGTGCGGCTCCGCCCCTAGGCGGTCGAGGACTGGCCGGCCGCCCCACGGACGAACTCGACGATCTCGTCCGTCGACGCCCCCGGGGTGAACACCTCGGCCACCCCAAGCTTCTTGAGCTCCGGGATGTCGTCGGCCGGGATCGTGCCGCCGACGGTGACCACGACGTCGCCGGCACCTTCCTTGTTCAAAAGCTCCACCACCCGCGGTACCAGGGTCATATGAGCACCGGAGAGGATGGAGAGGCCGACAGCGTCGGCATCCTCCTGGATCGCGGTTTCGGCGATCTGCTCGGGGGTCTGGTGGAGACCGGTGTAGATCACCTCCATGCCTGCGTCCCGCAGCGCGCGGGCGATGATCTTGGCGCCGCGGTCGTGCCCGTCGAGCCCGGGCTTGGCGACGATGACGCGAATCTTCTTCTCGGCTGGCGTGTTCATAGGTTCGTTGGCGAGCGAACTAGATGCTTAACCGTATTTGAACAGGGACTTTCTACGGTTTCGCGAAGGAGGTCCGATAACCACACTGTGAGTGGACCAGGGGGATAGCCACTGGAGGCATTAGCCGTGTACGACGTTCTTTACATGGACCGCAGTAATGGGGAGAAGATCGTGGCCAGGGGCTTGGCGCGCCAGGATGCCTGCAACGTCGCTAGGGCCGAGGCACGGCGCCGCGGGGTCGGCAGGATGTTCCTCGCCGGCTCCGAGCTGGGGCGCCAAGGCGACATGGTCGTGATCGTCGACTCGAACCGCAGGGCCGCCTAACTCCGTCGGACCCAGCGCAACTCTGACCGCCCTTTGCTGTTGGCGGGTTCAGGGGACCGAGGAGTTTCCTCGGCACCTGGACAACCAACTAGAAAGGGAGAATATGAAGCGGTTTCGTAATTTCCGCATGCCGAGTCCGGCAATGCTGATCGCCGTGATCGCGCTGGTTGTCGCGCTCGGCGGCACCGCGGTCGCGGCCAAGAAGCTCAGCCTGGGCGCGCTCTCGGACGGCGCCAAGAACAAGACGGTGGGCGTGGGCAAGCTCACCTACGTTCAGACGCCTCATACGGTCCTCAACCCGGAACCGACCGACGGCTACGCCATATCCGCGGCATGCCCGAGCGGATTGCGGGTGATCGGCGGTGGAATCAAGGGTCAGGATCCGAACACCGATTTCATCTTCGACAGCTATCCGACCACCACCGGCTGGGCCGGGCGCGTTTACCCGGGTGGCGGCGCCGGGACGAGCCGCACGTTCATCGTTACGGCGATTTGCGCGAACTCGCGGGCCGTCACCGGCGCACCGCCGAGCTCGTAAGCCCGAGCATCGACGTGTCGCCTCGAAGGGGCCGGCAACCGCCGGCCCCTTCGTTGTGAGAGGGGGCCGACGGAGCCACCCGATTCACGAGGTGAGGAGCCACCCGTTTAGAAAACCGGTGACTCGGTGTAGGAGCCGAAGACCTGCTGGAGGGCGGCGACCATCTCGCCTTGCGAGACCCGGGCCCGGGCGCAGTCGAGGAAGCGGGGCATCAGGTTGGCGTCGGTCGCCGCAGCCTCCCGCAGCGCCGCCAGGCTGCGCTCGACCTCGGCGGAGTCCCGGGCGGCGCGGGTCGCCTCCAGGCGGCCCCTCTGCTTCCGCTCCAGCTCGGGGTCGATCCGGAGGATGGGAATCGCCTCCTCGTCCTCCTGAACGTACTCGTTCACCCCGACCACGATCCGCTCCTTGGAGTCGACCTCCTGCTGGTAGCGGAAGGAGGCGTCGGCGATCTCGCGCTGGGGGAAGTTCTGCTTGATCGCCTCGACCATCCCGCCGAGCTCGTCGATCCGGGCGAAGTACTCGTAGGCCGCCCGTTCCATCTCGTCGGTGAGGGTCTCGACGAAGTAGG
>JBOGZE010000067.1:0-1700 GCA_050697055.1 Solirubrobacterales bacterium | reverse complement strand
TGTGCTCGTTCGGCTTCAGCTGCCTCAGCAGCTCAGCCGTCTCCCGGGAGCGCTCGCTGATGAGTGCCCGCTCTGAGGGCTCAAGCTCAGGGGACGCGATCTGCCCAAAGAGATGCTCCACGCTCTCCTCGTCGCCAACGACGCTCTCGCGTCGGCGACGGCGATGGACTGCCCAGGCCTCCCGCTTCAGAGTAGTGGTGAGCCAGGGAACGGCGTATTGGTCCTCCTCGTCGAAACGCGCAAGGAAGATCGCGTAGGCACTCTGTAGCGCATCGTCGGCATCCTGGATGTTTGCCGAGTGACGACTAGCCACGGCCAGCAGGTGCACCTGATGCTGAGCGGCAATTTCCTGCAGAAGCCGGACGCGGCGTGAGTCGAAGAGGTGGCTTCCGTTCCGGGCCGGCTCGGCCTGTGGCGCTTGGGAGGGCATGCGGCGGCCAACCCGCACGCGAACGCGTGCCAGACTCGGCCGCCCCCGTCCAAGCGCCGCAGGAACTCCGATGTTCGCCCAAGCCCGCGTTAGGCGACTCGCGAAATAAATTGGGCCCCAATTGGGCCCCTGCATTCATCCCGATTTGAACTTGACCAAAGAGAAAGGGCCGCGTTAGCGGCCCTTTCTGAGGTAGCGGGGGCGGGATTCGAACCCGCGACCTTCGGGTTATGAGCCCGACGAGCTACCAGACTGCTCCACCCCGCGTCGGCTTTCTAAGTTTACCGCGAGCCTCAGGATTTTGAGAAGGGCTGGGGGCGTGATTGCGAAGCGGCCGAAGCGGGTATGGCTCCGCCATGGCCGAAGCGGGTATGGCTCCGCCATGTTCATCCGCGCTGCCGAGGGGGTGCAGGCCAGGGGGCAGGGGGCAGGGGGGCGAGCAAGGAAGCTCGCTGCCTCAGCCCGGCGTGGAACAAATCCCAGCCGGCGCTAGAGTGCGCTCCCCCGTGGAGAGGCCGACGACACCGTGAGGGCACCATGCGCGTAGCGGTGATCGACATCGGCACCAACTCGACTCGGCTGCTAATCGCAGACGTCGAGGGCTCCCTGGTCGACGAGGTCGAGCGCCGCACCACGGTCACCAACCTCGGCCGCGGGGTCGATCACACCAACTGCCTCTCCTCGGATGCGATCGAGGACGTCTGCAAGGTGGTCTCGGACTACCGGGCGCGCTACCAGGAGCTGGGGGCCGAGCGGGTGATGCCGATCGCCACCAGCGCGGTCCGGGACGCCGACAACGGCGAGGCGTTCATCGCCGAGCTGCGCGAGCGCTTTGACCTCCACGCCCGGCTGCTGACCGGAGAGGAGGAGGCCCATCTCACGTACCTCGGGGCGACCGCCCAGCGCGCCGACGGGGAGAACACCCTGGTCTTCGACATCGGCGGTGGCTCCACCGAGCTGATCGTCGGCAGCGGGAAGCAGGTCGGCTTTCACGCCTCGCTGCAGGCCGGCACCGTGCGGCATTCCGAGCGCCATCTGACCTCGGACCCTCCCGATACCCACCAGCTCGAGGACCTCGCCTCCGACGTCCGCAACCTGATCGACGACGCGATCGCCGACGACGAGGGGGCGCACGCCGCGACCGCGATCGCCGTCGCCGGCACCCCCACCTCGCTGGCCGCGGTCGATCAGGAACTCGACCCCTACGACCCCAGCCGCGTGCACGGCTACCGGCTGGGGATGCGGCCGGTCCAGCGGATGCTCTCCCGGC
>JBOGZE010000066.1:0-1722 GCA_050697055.1 Solirubrobacterales bacterium | reverse complement strand
GAGGATCATGTTCGCCACCACGGAGCTACCGCCGTAGCTCACGAAGGGAAGGGTGACGCCGGTCAGCGGGATCACCCTGATGACGCCCCCGATGATCACGAAGGCCTGGAGGGCGAGCACCGCGGTGAGGCCGGTGGCGAGCAGCTTGGCGAAGCCGTCCTGCACCGTGAGCGCGGCCTTGAAGCCGCGGGCCGCGATCAGGGCGAAGATGAGGACGACGCCGCAGGCGCCGAAGAGGCCGAGCTCCGACGTGATCACCGCGTAGATGAAGTCGGTGTGCGGCGCCGGCAGGATCGCCCCGCAGTTCGGGAAGTCGGCGCGACACTCACTGTTGATCCCAGGGAGCTGGACCAGCGACTCGCCGAGGCCGCGGCCGGAGAGCCCGCCATCGGCCTGGGCGAAGAGCGATTGGGCGACCTGGTAGCCGGTATCGCCGGCGTTGTGGAAGGGGTCGAGCCAGATGTCGAAGCGCTCCTGGACATGACCGACGGTGGTGGCGACGAACCAGGAGCCGAGCACGAACATCGCCAGGCCGATGATCACGAAGGAGATCCGGGCGGTGGCCACGTAGATCACGGCGAGAAAGGCGCCGAAGAACATCAGCGAGCTACCGAGGTCGCGAATGAAGACGAGCATGAACATCGCCGCGCCCCAGACCACCAGCAACGGCCCGAGGTGCTTGAGCGGCGGCACGACGACGCCGGCGATGTTGCGCGCCCCGACCACCAGCACCTCGCGGCGTTCGTTCAGGTAGCTGGCGAGGAAGACGACGATGCAGATCTTCGCCAGCTCGGTGGGCTGGAAGGAGAGCGGCCCGAGCTCGACGCCGAGGTAGGCGCCGTTGATCTGATCGCCGAGGCCGGGCACCCGCGGCAGCATCAGGAGGGCGATCCCCGCGAACGCGATCAGGTAGCGGTAGCGCTCCAGCGCCTCGTAGTCCCGCAGGAAGATGATCGTCAGCGAGAAGAGGACCAGCCCGAGCACGAACCAATTGGCCTGGTCGCGGGCCAGTCCCTCGTCGAGGCGGTAGAGCATGACCACGCCGAAGGCGGCCAGCAGCGCCACCAGGGGAAAGATGAAGGGGTCGGCGTCGGGAAGCCGGGCCCGGATGACGACATGGGTGGCGACGCAGAGGGCGAGGAAGTAGGCGCCGTAGAGGACGCTGAGGTTGCCGATCTCGTCGGAGTTGACGACCAGGATCGCGGTGAAACCCGCCGTGACCAGCAGGGCGACGGGTATCAGCGCAAAGAGCTCGCGGGTGCGAGCGCTCAAGGTTGGGTCTTCTTCTTGGCCTGCGCGGCCTGCTTCTTGGCCTTCGCCGGCGCCACCGGTGCCGGGGTCGGCGCCGGCGCAGCCGGCAGGGAGCCCTCGCGCTGCTCGATGTCGTCGGCGATGTCGGCCGCGTCGTCCTTCGAGCGCAGCTTGTGCTCGGTGACCACCTCCTGGCGCTCGGGCGTGAGGGTCGATGCCTGGACACCGATCACTTCCTCCTCGGAGTAGAGATTTATCCCCAGCGGCAGCTCGTAGGGGAGTCCGCGGTAGACCGCAACCCGGCCGCTGTCGTCGGTGCCGAGGAAGTAGACCTGCCGGACCAGCAGCACCGAGCCGCCGATCAGAATCAGGACGGCGGCCGCGATCGCGGCGATCTTGATCCCGCGCCGGCGCCGGTGCGGGGCCGGCATCGGGGCGTGCCCGCGCAGACGGTCGGCGGCCGCGCGGGCG
>JBOGZE010000065.1:0-2524 GCA_050697055.1 Solirubrobacterales bacterium | reverse complement strand
AATAGAACTGGCCCCCGCGGTAGACGAGGTGGTAGGGGTCGACCTTCCGCTTCTCCTCCGAGTCGCGCTCGATCGTGTAGTAGGTGAACTCGATCGTCTTCCGGCGCGAGATCGCGGTCTCGATCTTGGAGAGCCGCTGGGAGACCTCGGCGCCGTCTGCCTTCGCGGTCATCCGCACCTCGACCGAGGTCTCCCCGGTCGAGGTCAGCGGGCTGGGACGCCCCCAGGAGACCTGCTGCAGCGCCAGGCGCAGGGGCTCGGCGTAGGCGAACTCACCGTCGAGCAGGTGGAGAGCGGTCTGCAGCGCCGCCAGCTCGTTGTCCGAGAACTTGATTGCCGGCAGGTAGTAGTTCTCTGGCGGCAGCGAGTAGAGCTCCGACTCGTACCCCTGGAGGCTCTCGCCCGGCTTCTCCACCTGCAGGGTGATCCCGAGGCTCTCGAGCTCGGCGCGATCGGCGTAGAAGCGGCGGGCGAAGGCGTCGTCGTTCATGTCGCTGTATCCCTCCACCTCGCGCTTGATCTCGAGCGCCGAGACGGGCCTGCCCTGGGCCATCAGGAAGGAGATCAGCGAGAGCTGGCGGATCAGCTTCTCGGTGTCCTTGGCCACGGGAGCAGCATAGAGGCGACCCTCTATCGCGCTATCCGAGCCAATTACGGATCCGAAACCGAAGTGCGCAATTTGCGAGGCAGAGCCCGAGGCCAGGTGGGCTCGTTTCGGCGCCTCGCTCGAGACCTATGCTGCCGCGGGTGATCGCGGCGGTGATCTTCGACCTCGACGGACTGCTGATCGACTCGGAGAGGGCCTGGGACCAGGTCCGCCGTGCCTACGCCGAGGAGCGCGGCGGTCACTGGCGCGAGAGCGCCACCCGGGACATGATGGGGATGAGCTCCGTCGAGTGGTCGCGTTACGTCCACGAGGAGCTGGGTGTGGATCTGCCGCCGGAGCGGATCTCCGAGGAGGTGGCCGCCCGGGTCGGCGATCTCTATGAGCGGAGACTGCCGCTGCTGCCGGGGGCGGTCGAGGCGGTCGAGCGGATCGGCGAGCGCTGGCCGCTGGGACTCGCCTCCTCCTCCAATCGCGAGCTGATCGATCGGGTCCTCGAGGTCGCTGGGATCGCGTCGCGGTTCCGGGCGACCGTCTCGTCGGAGGAGGTGGATCGCGGCAAGCCGGCGCCCGACGTCTACCTGGAGACGGCCAAAAGGCTCGAGGTGGCACCTGGCGACTGCGCGGCGATCGAGGACTCGCACAACGGCATCCTCTCCGCGGCCGCCGCCGGGATGCGCGTGATCGCGATCCCGAACAGCGAGTTCCCGCCGGGGGACGAGGCGCTCGCCCGCGCCGATCAGGTCCTCGAATCGCTGGCGGAGGTCACCCCCGAGGCGATCCAGGCCCTACCGTCCAGCTAGGCGGCCTTCGAGCCGAAGAACGCGGCGCCCTCGATCCCGCGGTCATAGCGGGACCAGCTCTCGCCGTCGGCGAGCTCGCGCTCGAGGCGGTCGAAGCTGCCCAGGCGGCCGCCCAGCTTGTCGATCGTGTGCACCAGGGTCGCCTCCCTGGTGCAGGGTAGAACGGGGGATCCGTGCTCGAGGGCGCCATGGTGGGAGAGGATGATGTGGAGGATCGCTTGGGCGAGGTCGGGATCGAAGCCCTCCATTTCCTCGATCTGGCGACGGACCTTGTAGTAGCCGAGCGGGATCTCGGCCTGCAGCCGGCCGGCGTCGGTTAGCTCGATCGCCAGCGGGTCCTCGTTGTAGGCCTCGGTCTTGCCGATGTCATGGAGCAGCGCCCCGGTGACGGCAATGTCGCGGTCGATCCCAGGAAAGAAGTTGGAGGCGGCGCTCACCGCCTGGGCGACCGAGAGCGAGTGCTCGAGCAGGCCGCCCACGTACGCCTGGTGGTAGTGCTTGGCTGCCGGCGCCTCGCGGAAGCGCTTCCAGTTCTCGGTCTCCCGGCCGAAGAAGCTGTCGAGCAGCGAGCGAAGCGCCGGGCTCTGGATGGTCTCCAGCAGCCCCCGGAGGTCGACCTCGAGCAGCTCGATCGAGCGCTCGGGGCCCTCGGTGAGCTCCTCGGGGTCGTACTCGCCCTGAGTCGCCGGGCGGACCGAGGAGAGCTTGATCTGGCGGCCGAACTGGGGATGGACCGAGAAGCGGCCGCCGACGAGGACGATGGTGCCCGGCGCGCAGACCTCGAAGCCCTCCGCGACCCGGTCCCAGGCGATCGCCGGCACCGAGCCGGTGCGGTCGGCGAGCACCAGGCGGAGGAAGTCGTCGCCGTTCTTCTTCTGCCGGCGCTCGCGCTCGCGGACGACGAAGACCGATGAGACCTGGTCCCCGTCGGCGAACTCCCGCAGCACCGGCTGGCCGGCTGGCTCTGCTCCGTTCCCGTTCTCGAAAAGCGTTTCCGCCATCAGGCTCCTGACGGTAGAGGCGGTAGCGGACGAGACTATCCGGGGATAATCGCCTGCGGATGAGCCCGCCCGCCCTCGATGAGCCCGAGGCCCGCGAGTCCGGCAAGGGCGTCGAG
>JBOGZE010000064.1:0-4196 GCA_050697055.1 Solirubrobacterales bacterium | reverse complement strand
CACCGGCAGGCAGTTGACGAAGCCGACGCCCGCCGCCAGGGCCTGCTCGACGTACCACTTGGTCGCGTCCTCGGAGCCCACCGGCAGGTAGCAGACGAGCACGTCCGCCCGCGTCTCGCGCAGGATGCCGACGACGTCGGCGGTTTCGCCCGGAGCTTTGACGATCTTCTGCTTGAGGTACTTGCCGAGGCCGTCGAGGGTCATCCCCCGCTCGACCTTGACGTCGAGCTTGGGCACCTCGGCGAACTTCAGGGTGTTGTTCTGGCCGGAGAAGATCGCCTCCGAGAGGTCCTTGCCGACCTTCTCCGAGTCGATGTCGAAGGCGGCGGTGAACTCGATGTCCCGCACGTGGTAGCCACCGAGATCCACGTGCATTAGGCCCGGCACCTGCTCGGCGGGGTCGGCGTCCTTGTAGAACTGGACGCCCTGCACGAAGGAGCTCGCGCAGTTGCCGACGCCGACGATCGCGACCCGGACCTTGTCGTCGCGGGCCCCGTTGCGGCGGAGCCCATTCGCTTTACCGTCGGTGCTCATAAGCCTGGAAATCCTCCTTGATGCGAAGACTCAGCGTTGAAACCACACTTGCGGCCCAGCCGGGTTACACGTCCGCCGTCTCTTCGGCGGGGCTCACTGGCGCCGTTACCCCGGCTTCGCCGGCTCTAAGCGCGTTGCGTACGTGCCAGACCCGCTGCACGACCGTGAACGCAGTCAGAACCGCCATCGCGTAGATCGCCGGAGCGAGAAGCTCAACGTCGAAGATGCCGGCGCCCTTGGCGAAGACGAGGCCGATCGAAAGTATCACCACCCGCACCGGGCGGGTCGCCACCCCAACCTTGCACTCGATGCCCAGCGCCTCCGCCCGGGCGCGGGTGTAGGAGACCATCAGCGAGCCGAGCACCACCACCACGCACATCGCCGCCGCGAACCCGTCCCCGGCATCGGCAAAGCGGTAGGCGACGGCGGTGAGCACGATCCCCTCCTCGATCCGGTCGAGGGTGGAATCGAGGAATGCCCCGAACAGAGTTCCCTTCCCCGACGCCCGCGCGTAGCGGCCGTCGAGCGTGTCCATGATCGAGCCGATGATGAAGGCGACTCCGCCGAGGGTGTAGTAGCCCTGCCAGATCAGGACCGCGGCGGCGAGGTTGCCGACCAGGCCGACCATCGAGATCGCGTTTGGGGTGAGCCGGGACTCGATCAGGCGGTTGCGGACGACGGCCGAGAGCTCGACCGCGGGGCGGCCGTTCATCGGGGGGCCCCCCTCACGCGACTGCGGCCTCGGGCTCCGGCTCGGGGGCTTCGACGCGCAGGCGCTTCGGGGCCGGCGCGAACGCCCACTCTGGGCGGAGGCGACCGAGCAGGATTGCCACCGCGGCGGCGGCAACGGCGGTAACGGCGCCGAAGACGGCGTCGAGCCAGAAGTGGTTGCCGCTGGCCACGACCACGTAGGTCATCAGCAGCGGGTAGCCGAAGAGCAGCGCCTTCAGCGCCCGGGGCCGGACTAGCACGGCGAGAGACCAGAAGAGAATCAGCGAGAGACCCACGTGCATCGAGGGGACCGCCGCGAAGGGGTTGAAGAGGGGGTCGCCCGGCGCCGAGAGGAGCGGCTGGTTGCCGGTGACCGCGCTGGAGGGGTCGAGTCCAAGCTCGGGCAGGAACCGCGGCGGGGCGGTGGGATAGAGGGCATAGGCGGCCACCGAGATCGCCATCGCCGCGAGCACCATGTTGCGGACGAAGCCGTAGCTTCCCCGCCAGAGGAGGTAGATCGCCGCCAGGGCGAGACAGCTTCCCTTGAAGTGGAGGTTGGCGTAGCCCCAGCGCGCGACCTCCGCAGGCCAACCGGAGCTCACCGCCCAGTGCTGGATGCTGGGCTCGACCAGAGCGCCGAGCGAGCGCTCCGCATCGACGAGGTCGCGGGCGTGGGCGAAGGACGCGGCCATGCTCCCGTCGACCGCCCCGCGCGCATAGCGCCAGGCGTAATAGCCGGCCGCGATCACCGCGAGCTGGACGATCAGGTCGAGCGGGCCGCGGGGCAGGAACCTCTGGCGTAGCTCCGAGACGGTCAAGGCGTGCTCTCCGGGAGCAGCCCCGCCTGCTTCAGGAAGGCCGCCGTCCGCTCCAGCCCGATGGTTGCGATCGGGCGATCGGCGCAGCGAGGACCGCCATCCAGCGCCCGCAGGGGGGAGAAGTCGACGCCGACCCGAAAGCGCCCCGGCTCGGTGACGTCGAGGGTCGTATAGCCGCCCGGCGACTGCTCCACGCAGCCGGTGCCCTGCTCGATCGACCAGTAGGGCGTCCAGTGCACTCTGACCAGCACGGTACCGGGAGCGTCCGCGTCGACCACGAAGCCCTCCGGCGTCAGCTTCACAAGGTCGCCGGCGCCCACCGCCAACGGGGCCGGGTCGCGCACCTCGTAGACGGTCCAGTCGGCGCTGGTGAAGGCCTTCTCGAGGTAGGGCAGGCCCCGGGCGATCAGCTCCGCCTCCGATTCCGCCGCATAGTCGAGAGGGGCATCGGGGACGGCGATGAACCCGACCCCGAGGCCGTCGAGCCAGTTGCGGTATTCGGAGGCCGTCAGCAGATCGTCGTAGAAGAGCGGATTGAGCTTCCGGTCGAGCTGGCGCTCCCAGCCGCGGGCGATGTAGATCTCGCGCGGAACGTATGCCGACTCCCAGTGATGCGCGGCGGGAAGCACTTCGACCCGGTAGGCGTTGTGGTTCGGCGTGCCCCGGAGGAAGTCGCGGACCGGGGCGTAGTAGCCGGCCTCGACCGAGGGCTGAGCGTGGACATCCTCGAGGTCGCGGACCACCGGCGACCACTGCCAGTAGACAAGTACCGGGACCAGGAGGATGAGCGCGAAGCGCTGCCGGCGCCAGAGGCCGAAGGCGAGGGCGGGGCCCAGCAGGAGCGACCCCATCCGGGTTGCATTGCCGCCCATCGGGCTGTTGATGAGGAAGGCAGCAGCAAGCACCGCGGCGTAGACGGCGACGCTATAGCGGAGCAGCTTCTCCTCTCGGGGCAGCGCCACGAACACGGCGACCGCCACCAGGATCGCGGGCTGGAAGCTCGAGAAGTCGAAGGGCTCGGTTCCGCCCTCTGGGAAAGCGAACGCGAGGCCGACCGCGGTGACGGCCGCGGCGGCGGCGATCTCCAGTCCCTGGCGGCGACGCTCCGCCACCGCGTACCCCACCGCTCCGCAGGCGAGAAAGAGCGCAGCGACCGGGCTCGCCAGCGAGCAGAGAGCGGCAAAGCCGATCGCCGCGAGCCGGTGGCCGCGTTGCGCCGCGAACACCGCCGCCAGCGCGATCGGCACTCCAAGGGCGAAGGTGAGGCGGCCGGTATAGAGGCTGATCGAAGCACCGGCAGCGAACCAGAGCACCCCGAGTCGAGCCCGGTCACCCCAGCGGCGGTAGGCGATCGCGGCGAACAGCAGGGAAGCGGCGAGCGTCGCCAGGAAGCCGACCAGGCGCGCCCCCAGCAGCGAGGCGAGCGGCGGGAAGAGCAAGCCGTACCCGGGAAGGTGGTGGCCCCCGAACCAGAGGTTGTTCCAGGCGGAGAGGCCCTCTTGCTCGAAGAGCCCGGAGCGGAAGGCCTGGGCGGCGTGGTCGGCGCTCGACGGCTGGACGACCAGGTAGATCCCCCCCAGGACCGCTGCCACCAGTGCCGGCTCGGCGTAGCGGCGCAACGCCGAGCGTGTAGCGCTCAAGCGGTGGCGGGCCGCCAGGACCAGACGGCCGGCCGCGCGCGTGCCAGGACCTGCCGAGCGGTGAGCGCCGCCAAGCCGGCGACCAGCCCACCGGCCGCGGCATCAATCCAGAAGTGATTCGCGGTGACGACGACCACGAAGAAGACGAACAGCGGATAGACGCACCAGAAGGCCCGAGTCACCGCGTGCCGTGAGATCAGCGCTCCCGAGATCCCGATCATCAAGGCGAAGGCTATGTGCATGCTCGGTATCGCGGCGTACGGGTTGACGAAGATCTTCACCAGGGCCGAGTCGTGGTTGACCTGGGCCAGAGCCGTGATCGTGTCGATGAACCCCTCCTGCGGGAAGAGCCGCGGCGGCGCCGTCGGCACCAGGGCGTAGCCGACCAGCGCCAGCGCCATCGCCACCATGAACATGTTGCGGACGAAGTAGAAGCTCTGGTTCCGGTACAGGTAGAGCCAGACCAGGAAGGCGGTGGTGATGATGAAGTGGG
>JBOGZE010000063.1:0-6986 GCA_050697055.1 Solirubrobacterales bacterium | reverse complement strand
CTCCGGCGCGCTCAAGGTGGTGGCGGTCTCGCTCAACAAGATCGCCAACGACCTGGCGCTGATGGGCTCGGGCCCGCGGACCGGGCTGGCGGAGCTGCGGCTGCCGGAGCTGCAGAAGGGCTCCTCGATCATGCCCGGCAAGGTCAACCCGGTGATCTGTGAGGTGACGATCCAGGTTGCCGATCAGGTGATCGGCAACGACGCCGCGATCACGATGGCCGGCGCCCAGGGGCAGTTCGAGCTCAACGTCAGGGTGCCGCTGATCGCCCGCAACCTGCTCGACTCGATCAAGCTGCTCGCGGCCGCCTCGCGCGCCCTCGACCAGAAGTGCGTCCGCGGGATCGAGGCGAACGAGGAGATGCTAGAGCGCCACGCCGAGGCCACCCTGGCGACCGCCACCGCGCTCAACCCCCACATCGGCTACGACCGCGCCACCGAGATCGTCAAGGAGGCCGCCGCCTCGGGCAGGCCGCTGCGCGAGGTCGCCCGCGAGCAGGGGGTCGAGGAGTCGGTGCTGGAGGAGGCGCTCGACCACCGGAAGCTGGCCCGCCCGCACGACCCGTAACCCGGGGTGGGGGTTTGGCGCTTTATAGGGTGGAATGAGAGGCAAGGTGAGAATCGCGCGCCGAACCATCCTCGCGCTTACCGCCACCATCGCAGTGGCGGCTTGGTCAGTGCCAGCGCATGCCTCCACCGTAAGCATCCGAGGTGGTGACACGTTGCTGGTTGAGGGCGCCAAGGGCGGCGCGGGAAAGGGCAAGGCCGGCAAGGAGGCGAACAGCTTCCTGATCACCTATGAAGGCGCGGCCAACCGGTACGTGATCACCGACGTGGCGGACATCTCCACCGGCGACGCTGCCTGCACCGACCTGGGCCAGACGGTGTCCTGTGCGGCGACCGGGATCACCGCGATCTCGGTCAAGGCCGGAAGCGGGGACGACAAGGTGAAGGTTGCGGCTACTCCCGCGTCGTCTGTGACCCTCGAGGGCGAGGACGGAAACGACACTCTCAGCGGCGCCGACGACGACGCCGGTGAGACCCTCAACGCCGGAAAGGGCAACGATCTGATGCTCGGCGGAAACGGCCCCGACCAGTTCCTCGGCGAGCAGGGGTTCGACAGCGTCAGCTACTCCGATCACACCACGGCCGGGGTTGTGGCGACAATCGGGACGATCGCGGACGACGGCAACGCGGCAGACGGGCCATCCACGGCGCGGGACAACATCGACAAGAACGTGGAGAAGGTCGCGGGGACCTCGCTCGCCGACCTGCTGATCGGCAGCCGCAACAACGACGTGCTCGTCGGGCTCGCCGGCAACGATCGGCTCAAGGGCCTCGGCGGCGCCGACATATTCAAGGGCAAGGGCGGCATCGACATCCTGCTGGCCCGGGACGGGCAGGCCGACACGAAGCTGAACTGCGGTCCCGGGGCGAACTCGCGCGAGCGCGCCAAGCGCGACCGGGGCCTCGACCCGACGCCGAAGAGCTGCTGAGCTACTGAACCCGCATGTCCTTGCCGGCCTCCCCGAGCAGCTTGTCGTTGCTTTTGTTTGCGGTCTAGCCCTGAAGCGTGACCAGGCGCTCTTCGGTGAGTTCGCGGACCGCGTAGGCGGGGCCCTCGCGGGTGTTGCCGGACTCCTTGATCCCGCCGTAGGGCATCTGGTCGGTGCGGTAGGTCGGCACCTCGTTGACCAGCACCCCGCCGAACTCGAGCCGGTTGCCAGCCTCGAGGGCGAGGCCGAGGTCGCGGGTGAAGACCCCGGCCTGGAGGCCGAAACGGGAGTCGTTGGCGAGCTCGATCGCCTCGTCGAAGGAGCCGAAGCTGTGGACGGTGGCAACCGGGCCGAAGATCTCGTCGCACCAGACCCTTGAATCGCGCGAGGGCTCTCGGATCACGGTCGGCGCCAGGCATCGGTCCTCGTCGACGAGTTCCCCGCCGGTGAGGATCTCGCCGGTCTTCGCGGCCTCGTCGACCCACTCCTTCACCCGGTCGCGGTCCTTGCGGCTGATCAGTGGGCCGACGTCGGTGTTCTCGTCCATCGGATCGCCGGTGACGAGCG
This sequence comes from Solirubrobacterales bacterium, assembly GCA_050697055.1. GTDB lineage: Bacteria > Actinomycetota > Thermoleophilia > Solirubrobacterales > 70-9 > CAVVYV01. The sequence goes on along the minus strand of JBOGZE010000063.1, from coordinate 4,926 downwards.
ACTCGACGTTCTTGACGAAGCGGTCGGTGAACCTCTCGGCGACCTTCTGGTGAACGAGGATCCGCTGGACCGAGATGCAGCTCTGGCCCGCATGCGAGAAGGCGTGGAGCTTCGCCTTGTCGGCGGCGGTCTCCCAGTCGCCGTCCTCGTGGACGATCAGAGGCGCAGTGGAGCCGAGCTCGAGGTTGACCTTCTTGCGGGGAGCCTTCGAGCGAATCCCCCAGCCGACCGGCGGCGACCCGGTGAAGGTGATCGCCCCGATCGCGTCGTTTTCGACAATCGCGTTGCCGACCTCGGCACCGGAGCCGCAGACGACGTTCAGCCAGCCCCCTGGAAGCCCTGCGTCGAGCAGGATCTCGGCCAGCTTGATCGAGGAGATCGGGGTCTGGCCGGCGGGCTTAAGCACGGTGGCGTTGCCGGCGGCGATCGAGGGACCGAGCTTGTGGGCGACCAGATTGAGGGGGAAGTTGAAGGGGCTGATCGCTCCCACCACGCCGTACGGCAAGCGGAGCATCACCCCGAATTTGCCGACGCCGGCGGCGCCTGCCTCCATCGGCACCATCTCGCCGGTCAGCTTGCGGGCTTCGACCGCGGAGAAGGTGAGTGTGCTGACGCAACGCTGGGCCTCGACCCGAGCGGTCTTCAGGGGCTTGCCGGCCTCGGCGGCGATCGTCGCCGTCAGGTCGTCCTCGCGCTCGGCGACGAGGTCGGCGGCCCGGTCGAGGACGGCTGCCCGTTCATGCTGCGGGAAGTCTCCGGTCTCGAAGGCCTCGACCGCAGCGTCCACGGCCTTCTCGACCAAGCCGGCGTCGCCAGTTGGGACGCGGCCGATCAGGGTGCCGTCGTAGGGGCTCTGGACCTCCGACCACTCCCCGGTCTCGATCCAATCGCCCGCCACCAGGAGCTTGTGGTCGGTCGCCTCAATCGTCTCAGTCGCCATCGTGGCCTCCTATCTCGGGCGGCGCCTCGACCGCCTCTAATCTCAGCGTAGAGGACTTGGCTAGCCGCCTGGCGAAGGCAGAGGAGCGCAACTTGCGAGTTGGCTACCCGTTTCAGGTTCCGACGATGCCCCTGGTCTCAAGACCCCTGCGATTGCGGCGGCTGCTCACGGCGGCCGTCTGCGCGGTGCTCGTCCTGCTCGGGCTCGCAGCGGCCCGAGCGGAGGCCAAGTGGGTGGTGAGTGGAGCCGGCTTCGGCCACGGCACCGGGCTGAGCCAGTACGGCGCCTACGGCTACGCCAAGCAGGGCGTCGGCTACGCCGAGATCCTCGCCCACTACTACACGGGGACCACGCTCGGGACGACCGCCAACACCACTGTCCGAGTGCTCCTGCTGCCCAACCGGCCGAGCGTCCGCTTCAACGGGGCGACCGACGCCTGCGGGGCGAAGCTTGTCGAAAGCAAGACCTACGTCGCCAAGCGCAAGGGCACCGGCGTGCGCCTGCTGGACAAGCGGGGCGGGCGGATCGCCAGCTGCGGCCCACTGCTCAGCGCCACCGGCGGGCCCGATGTCAACGTGGTGGGCAAGGGCGTCTACCGCGGCGCGCTCGAGGTTCGGGCAGGGAAGGCTGCCGGAAAGGTGAACGCGATCAACGCAGTCGGGGTGGAGGACTATGTCCGCGGGGTCGTTGCCAAGGAGTCGCCGGCCTCGTGGCCGCCCGACGCGCTGCGCGCCCAGGCGGTCGTTGCCCGCTCCTACGCGCTCAGCACCTCCAAGCACGGGGCCGGCTTCGACCACTACGAGGACACCCGCAGCCAGGCCTACGGCGGGGTGGCCGCCGAGACCGCGAAGACCAACCAGGCGGTCGCCGACACCGCCTTGCAGGTCGTCCTCTACCAGGGCAAGGTCGCCCAGACCTATTTCTTCTCCACCTCGGGGGGCGCCACCGAGAACAACGAGAACACCGCGATCGGCTTCGGCGGCACCCCGATTCCCTATCTGCGCGGGGTCCCCGACCCCTACGACAGCATCTCCCCGTATCACCGCTGGACGAGGAAGTTCTCCCAGGCCTCGATCCAGGCGAAGCTCGGCGGCCTGGTCCGGGGCAAGCTCAAGAACATCGTCGTCACCCAGACCGGCTTCTCGCCGCGGATCGTCCAGGCGAGGCTGGTCGGCACCGGCGGCTCCCGGAATGTGACCGGGCCCGACCTGCGGGCCCTCCTCGGCCTCCCGGACAGCTGGGCCACCTTCAGGAGGGTGGCCAAGAGGAGCCTCGCCCGGCGGGCGAGCTCCACCTCCTCCAACTGGACTCGCCGCTAGCCGTCGGGGTAGGGCTGCACGGGGATCCCGTGGTCGGTGTCGCGGGTGCCGAACTCGTAGGCGGCGGCACCGTTGACGGCGAGCCGCTCGGCCGGCCGCCCGTCGAGCTCGACGTTGAGCACCAGGTCTGAGATCGAGCAGTTGAGGGTGTGGTGCTCGGGGCCGACCGGGTCGGCGTAGATCCAGGCGACGAAATCCTTGCGCTCGGCCGCCACCCGTCCGCTCAGCTTCACCCCCCTGCCCTTGAGCTGGAAGCGGCAACTGGTTGGCGCCTCGGCGACCTCGGTGCTCGGCACCCGTCCGAAGCCGCCGAGCCGGTGTTCGGCACCGTCGAGGACGAGCATGCCGTTGCCGACCCAGGGCGTGGTCCTGCCGGCGACCTTGATCCGGCCCACCGCCATGTCGAAGTAGTCCTCGGGCGAGCGGCCCTCGAATCCGGCGCCCTGGACCCAGACCCAGCGCTCGGCGTGCTCGGCGCCCCAGTTGTGGCCGATCATCCCCCGCCAGCCGTCGACCTCGATCCCCTCTCCGCCGACCTCGAGCCTCCCGTTGAAGACGGCGTCGGGGTAGGGGCTGAGGAACTTGGTCTTCGGCAGTGCCGTCCGGTAGAGGAACTCACGCGGCAGGTGGTGAAAGGGCCGGTGCTGGTCGGCGAAGGTCAGGTCCCACTTCGCCTCCAGCGCCTCGGTCTCGACCGAGCCGGTGGCGCGGCCGTCGCCGAGGGTGGCGTCTGCGACCCGGATGTAGGAGTGGTTCGGGGCATCGACCTCGTCCGCGCCGAACTGGCGCTTGGTCGCCCGCGCCCCCGCCGCCTCGGAGTCGAAGAGGACGAACCAGAGCGCCGCGGTCAGCGGCTCGCCCGGCCGCTTGTGGACGGTGTGGCGGATCCAGGCCCCCCTGCCGCCGCCGGGGGCGCAGAGCTTCAGATAGAAGCTCTCGTAATGCCCCTTCTTTTCGGGCACCTCTGGGAAGCGCGCCTTGGTGCGCATGGCGGCGTATCTAATCAGCGGTGAGCCGGGCGGCGCGGGCACGGACCTCGGCGACGATCTCATCGGCGGCAGGGACGACCCGGCTCCGCATCAGCACCCGCCCGGCGACCACGGTGGTGTCGACCACCGAGCCCGAGGCGGAATAGACGAGGTCGCCCTCGAGACCGCCGGCGGAGAGCTCAGGATCGTCCGCGCGCAGAAGGAGGAAGTCCGCCGGCGCCCCTGCCTCGAGCGGAGCGCCGCCGATCAGGGAGGAGCGCCGCCCGCGCGCGATCGCCAGGGCCTCGGCGGCCGGCAGCACCGAGGGGTCGCCGCTGGCGTGCTTCTGCAGCAGCGCGAGCAGCTTCACCTCCTCCAGCATGTCGTGGTTGCTGTTCGAGGAGACGCCGTCGGTGCCGAGGGCGAGCGCCACCCCGGCAGCTGCCGCCTGCGGATAGGGGAAGGCGCGACCGACGGCGAGCTTCATGTTCGCCGCCGGGTTGGTGACGACGGTGGCGCCGCGTTCGGCGATGAGCTCGAACTCGCCGGGGTCGAGCCAGACGCAGTGGGCCAGCGCCGTCCGCGGGCCGAGCAAGCCGAGCTCGTCGAGATAACTGGCCGGAGACCTGCCGGTGCGGGCAACACACTCGCTCACCTCCTCCTCGGTCTCGGCGAGGTGGACCTGCACCGGGATCTCTCGCTCCGCCGACACCTCGGCGATCCAGGCAAGCGACTCGCCGCTGACCGTGTAGATGCCATGGGGGCCGAAGCTGGGGGTCACCAGCGGGCCGAGGGCGGCGAGCCGATCGAGCAATTCGAGCGCCTTGGGCCGCTCCTTCTCCCCGGCGGCGGGATCGAGGCGGTCGATCATCACCGAGCTGACAACCGCCCGGAGCCCCGCGTCGGTGACCGCCCGGGCGACCTCGGTCCCATGCCAGTACATATCGAAGAAGCGCGTCGTCCCCGAGCGGACCATCTCCACCGCCGCCAGGCGGGTGCCCCAGTAGACGTCCTCGGGCTCGAGCCTCGCCTCCGCGGGCCAGATCCAGTTCTCGAGCCACTCCATCAGCGGGAGATCGTCGCCGTAGCCGCGGAAAAGGGTCATCGCGGCGTGGGTGTGGCCATTCACCAGCGGCGGGACCAAGAGGAGCCCGGCGGCGTCGATCACCTCATCGCCCTCTCGGGGCTCGACCGTCAGCCCGAGCTCGGCGATCACGCCGTCCTCGGCCCGAAGGCCGACGCTCTCTCCGTCGAGGAGAGCTCCGCTGACGGCGAGGCTCATCGGCCGGGGCGCTCCTTTGCGAGCTCCGGGAGGACAAGTTGGAGATCCGTGAGCAGCCGGGCTCCGGTCCGGTCGCGCCCGCGCCGGTACTCCTCGAGGGTCAGCGGCCGCTCGCCGATCCCGTTCGCGAGGTTGTCGATCGTGCAGATCGCCGCGTAGGCCAGCGCCGCCTCGCGGGCGAGGATCGCCTCGGCGGCAATCGTCATCCCGACCAGGTCTGCGTGCTGGGCGAGCGCCCGGACCTCCGCCGGGGTCTCGAACCGAGGGCCGCGGGTCTGCGCGTAGACTCCTCCGTCGATCACCGGCGTCTCGGTCAGCGAGCCCCAGGCGCCGAGCACGGTCCGCCGCCACTCGGGGTCGAATCCAGGGACGCTGTGTCCGCGGGGATCGTCGTAGTAGCTCAGGGTCACCTCGGGG
>JBOGZE010000062.1:0-2027 GCA_050697055.1 Solirubrobacterales bacterium | reverse complement strand
TACTCCTCGACCGCCGCGCCCTCGAACAGCTCGATCCGCTCGCCGGGGGCGAGCTGGACGACCGCCTTCTTCCAGGCCCGGGAGCGGCCGCTGGAAAGGCCTCGGCGCTTCGGCTTCGAGTTGACCTTGGAGGTGCGCACCTCGCGCACGTGGACACCGAAGATCTCCTCCACCGCGTGGGCGATCTGGGTCTTGTGGGCTCGCTCGTGAACCCTGAAGGTGTATTTGCCGTCCGCCATCAGCGCATAGCTCTTCTCGGAGACCACCGGGCGGACGAGCACCTGTCGCGCGTCCATCAGAGTGACCCTCCTTGTTGCGTGGGGGCGAGGAGGGTCACTTGACCCTCCCCTCGAGCTCCTTCAGGGCCGCCTCCGAGACCACCAGGGAGGCGGCGCCGACGACGTCGGCAACGCCGGCGGCGCTCGCCAGGGCGACCGTAACGCCTTCGATGTTGCGAAAGCTCTTCGCCGCCGCGTCCTCCTCCGAGCCGAGCACGATCAGGGTAGGCCGCCCCGCCCCCCAGGCGGAGAGGCTCGTCGCGGCCTCCTTGGTCGAGGGCTTCTCGAAGCCGGAGCCGTCGACGACCGCGATCGTGTGGCGCTCCGCGTGCACGGTGAGGGCGGCGCGGAGGGCACGCTTGCGCGCCTTCCGGTTCATCTTGACCGTGTAGTGGCGAGGCTTGGGGCCGAAGGCGGCACCGCCGCCATAGCGGTGGGGCACGCTCAGGGCTCCGGCGCGGGCGCGGCCGGTGCCCTTCTGGCGCCAGGCCTTGGCGGTGGTCATCGCCACCTCGCCGCGGGTGAGCGTGGAGTGGGTGCCACGACGGCGCGCGGCCAGGTCGGCGCGCGCGGCCTCATGTACGAGCGACTCGTGAAAGGGCTCGCTGAACAGCGCCTTCGGCAGATCGGCCTTCGACTGCTTGCCGAGCACCGGCGCCTTGACGGCCGCTGTTTGTGCCTCAGCCATTGCCCCGCACCTCCACCGTGGCGTTGCGGCCACCGGGGACCGAGCCGCGGATCAGCAGCAGGTTTCGCTCCGGGTCCACCTGAACCACCTCGGCCCCCCGCTGGGTGACCCGGCGAGAGCCCATTTGGCCCGGCATTTTCATCCCCTTGAAGACCCGCGCCGGATCGGCGCTCGCCCCGATCGAACCGGGAGCACGAACGTTGTGGGAGCCGTGGCTCTCTGGCCCGCGGCTGAAGCCGTGGCGGCGGATCGTCCCCTGAAAGCCCTTGCCGATCGAGACCGCGGAGACCTTGACGCTCTGGCCGGGCTCGAAATCGGCGACGGTGACGTCGTCCCCGACCTTTCGCTCGCCGGGGGCGTCAGCGCCTTCGTCCGCCTCCTCCTCGCCTTCCTTCGTCTCCGCCTTGCCCGTGCCCGCAGCGGGCAGCTCGGCGTCGCGAAACTCGACCAGGGTGCGCATCGCGCCGGCCCCGGCCTTCTTCAGGTGGCCGAGCTCCGCCTTGGTCAGCTTCCCCTCCTCGACCGGAAGGGCGGCAAGCTGGATCGCGTCGTAGCCGTCGCGGTCGGCGCGGCGGATCGCGGTCACCTTGTTCGGCGCGGCCTCGATCACGGTCACGGGCACCGCCGTCCCGTCCTCAGTGAAGACGCGGGTCATCCCCAGCTTCTTGCCGACGATCACGCTCACAGCCGGATCTCCACGTCGACGCCCGCCGGCAGCGTCTCCATCCGCTGCAGCTCGTCAACCGTCTTCGGGGTCGGCTGGTGGATGTCGATCAGCCGCTTGTGGGTGCGAATCTCGAAGTGCTCGCGCGAGTCCTTGTCCTTGAAGGGGCTCCGGATGACGCAGTAGACGTGCTTGTCGGTCGGCAGCGGGATCGGTCCGGCGACGGTCGCGCCCGTGCGCTCGGCGGTGCCGACGATCTCCTGGGCAGCCCGGTCTATGGCGTCGTGGTCGTACGCCTTAAGCCGGATGCGGATCTTTCCCGATGTCAGTGATGCCATTTAGCTGTTTTCGTTCTGGTCTCTTTGCGCAGTTGGGGCGCCGCCCCCGATGAGGCCGC
>JBOGZE010000061.1:0-4974 GCA_050697055.1 Solirubrobacterales bacterium | reverse complement strand
ATCGCGTTCATCTCGAGCGCCGACGGCCGTTCAGGATCTGCAGCACCTCAGCCATCGAGACGCCCCGCGAGACCAGCAGCACCGCCAGGTGATAGACGAGGTCGGCGCCCTCCTCGGCCACCCGCTCCTCCGACTCGGCGTTGACCGCCTTCACCACCTCGCCCGCCTCTTCCTTCACCTTCGAGCCGGCGAGGGCGGGGTCGTCGAGGAGCTCAACCGTGTAGCTGCCGTTCGGGCGCTGCTTCTGGCGGGCGAGCAGGATGCGCTCGAGCTGCGCCAGCGCCTCGTAGGGGACTGGGGCGGGGTCTCCGGGTACCGAGGGCGCGTCCTCGGCCGGGTCGGCGTCGCCCTCGAGATCGCGGTAGAAGCAGGAGCGCTCGCCGGTGTGGCAGGCGGGGCCGGCCGGATCGACGAGGGCGACCAGGGCGTCGGCGTCGCAGTCGTAGCGAAGCTGGCGCAGCCGCTGGATGTTGCCCGAGCTCGCTCCCTTGTGCCAGATCTCCCGGCGGCTGCGGCTGTAGAAGTGCATCTCTCGGGTCTCGAGGGTGAGCTCGAGCGCCACCTTGTTCATGTAGGCGAGGGTGAGCACCTCGCCGCTGCGGGCGTCCTGCATCACGCACGGCACCAGGCCCCGCTCGTCGAAGCGGACCTTCGCCACGTGCCGTGCGGCCTGTACGACCACCGAGCGATTGTACGAATCCCCTGCTCGCGCCCCTGACCGGGCGGATTCAGCGCTGTTACTCGATCCCGAGCCGGTCGAGGAGGGCCTCGTCGCGGCGCCAGCGCTTCCGGACCCGAACCTGGAGGTCGAGGAAGACCCTGCCGCCCAGCTCGTGCTCGAGCTCCTTGCGGGCGGCGGCACCGATCTCCTTGATCATCGCGCCGCCGGCGCCGATCAGGATCCCCTTCTGGGAGTCGGCCTCCGCCCAGATGTGGGCGTGGACCTCGATCAGCCCGTCCTCGCGATGGGCGACCTCGGTGACCTCTACCTCGACCGCATGGGGGAGCTCTTCGCGGGTGCGGCGGAGGACCTGCTCGCGGATCAGCTCTGCAAGCTGGACCTCGCTGGGAAGGTCGGAGCGCTGCTCGGGCTCATACAGGAACGGCCCCTCGGGGACCAGTTCCGCCAGCCGCGCCGCGAGGGGCTCGAGCCCGCTGCCCTTGCGCGCGCTCACCGGGAAGATCTCGTCGACCCCGTCGAGCTCGGCGACGGCCGCAAGGACGGCGGCGGTCTCCGCGTTGTTGACCCGGTCGATCTTGTTGACCGCGCAGACCACGGGCGTGTCCAGGTTTGCGCTCAACAGCGCCTTTGAGATGAAGCGGTCGCCGGGGCCGATCCCCTGCTCGGCGCTGACGACGAAGAGAACCGCGTCGGAATCGGCGATCTCGCGCTCGACCCGCCTTTGCATCCGATCGGTGAGCGCGTCGCGGGGCCGCTGGACTCCAGGGAGGTCCGTGAGGACCAGCTGCCAGCCCGCCTCGATGTCGGTGGCGACGCCGCGGACCGCGCGGCGGGTGGTCTGGGGGCGCTCGGAGACGATCGCAACCCGGGTCCCGACCAGGGCGTTGACCAGGGTCGACTTGCCGACGTTCGGCCGCCCCGCCAGGCCGACGAAGCCCGACCGGGTCATTCGAGCCCGCTCATGATCTCGTCCTGAAGGGCGAGCATCTCGCCATCGTCCGCCTCATGGTCGTAGCCGCACAGGTGGAGCGTTCCGTGCACGGCAGCCTCCTTGACGTCGCTCGCCATCGCGGGGCAGACGAAGACGTCGCCGAGCTCGCGGGGGCCGGCGGGGCGATCTATGCGAGGGCGCTCCGCAGGCGAAGCCGAGGAGCGACCCGTTTCAGGAAGGTCGAGCGGGAAGGCGAGGACGTCGGTGGCCTCGTCCACCCCCCGGTGGGCGTAGTTGAGGGTCCGCATCCGGCCCTCGCCGACGATCTCGATTCCCAGATGCCCGTCCTCGATCCCGACCGCCTCCAGCGCCGCGGCCACCGGGCGGCGCAGCTCGGCCGGGACGTCTGAGAGGTCCGGAGGCGTCAACCGCCCCCGTCTTCTCGCCCGTCCGGCTTCGAGTCCTGGCGGCCCTCGGCCTCGCCGTAGGCCTCGACGATCCGCTGCACCAGCTTGTGGCGGACCACGTCGTCACCGCCGAAGCGGATGAAGCTGATGTCCTGGACCCGGTCGAGGATGTTGCCGACCTCGACCAGGCCTGAGCGGGAGCCGCGCTCGAGGTCGATCTGGGTGATGTCGCCGGTGACCACCACCTTCGAGCCGAAACCGAGCCGGGTGAGGAACATCTTCATCTGCTCGGGGCTGGTGTTCTGGGCCTCGTCGAGGATCACGAAGGAGCCATTAAGCGTTCTACCCCGCATGAAAGCCAGCGGCGCCACCTCGATGGTGCCCCGGTCGAAGTACGCGTTGACCTTCTCGGGATCGAGCATGTCGTAGAGCGCGTCGAACAGCGGCCTCAGGTACGGATCGACCTTCGCCTGGATGTCACCGGGAAGGAAGCCGAGCCGCTCGCCGGCCTCGACCGCCGGGCGGGTGAGGATCACCCGGCTTACGTCACCGCGGGAAAGCGCCGCCGCGGCCATCGCCACTGCGAGGAAGGTCTTGCCGGTGCCGGCGGGGCCGATCCCGAAGGTGATCGTGTGGTTTCGAATCGAGTCGACGTAGTGCTTCTGGTTGACGGTCTTCGGCGCCACCCTGGTGTTGCGGTGGCTCCAGATCACGTCCTCGAGAATCTCGGCGGGGCTCTCGTGCTGGTCGAGCGCCCCGGTGACCGCCTCGATCGTCACGGGCGCGATCTCGTGGCCCTGCTCGATCAGCTCGACCAGCTCACCGACGACGGTCTCGGCGGTGCGGACGTCGCCTGCGTCCCCGTCGAGGGTGAGGACGTTGCCGCGCAGATAGAGCTCGCAGCCGAGGTGGCCCTCGAGGGTGCGGAGGACGGCGTCCTCGGACCCGGCCAGCTCGGCCGCGACCGTGTTGTCGATCTCGAGCTGCCTACGCGCCAAGTGTTTCGCGCACCGCCTGGCTGACCCGCTTGCCGTCGGCCCTGCCGCCGACCTTCGGCATCAGCACCTTCATCACCCCGCCCATGTCCTTCTGCTCGCTCGCTCCCGTCTCCTCGACCGCGGCCCCAACCAGCTTGGAGAGCTCCTCGTCGGAGAGCTGTTCGGGCAGGTACCCCTCAATCAGCTCCGCCTCGGACTGCTCGGCGGCAGCCTGGTCGTCGCGGCCGCCCTCACGGAGGGCCTCGGCGGCGTCGAGGCGCCGCTTGCGCTCGCGCTGCAGGGCGGCGACCTCGTTGTCCTTGCCCTCCTTGGCCTCCTGCTGGAGTGCGTTGACGATCATCCGCAGGGCGCCGACCCGGTCACGCTCGCCGGCCTTCATCGCGGTCTTCACGTCCTCCTGGACCTTCTCGAGGATGGTCATCGCCTAAAGCGTAGTGGGACGGTCGGGGGAGCCACGGCCGTTGGCATGGAGGCCGGCGGCGCGCAGGACCAGAGTCAGCGAGGTCTCCGGCCCCGGCCACGCCTCACGCACGAGTTGTTCGCCGCCGCCGCGCACCAGCACCCGCAGCGCGATGCCGAGGAGGACGGCGTCATCGAGCTGGCCGGCCACCGGGAGGAAGTCGGGAACCAGGTCGATCGGGGTGGCGAGGTAGGCGAGCAGGACCCAGAGGAGGGCGCGCCGTGCCCGGGGCACCCGCCGGTCGCGGGCGAGCCGCCCCACCAGGATCGCGCAGTCGGGCACGAAGCCCGCCAGGGCCCTCGCATCCTCGCGCCGCCCCGCGGCGATCATCGCGGCGACCGCGACGACGTAGAGGCCGACGGCGATGATCAGTACACCCCAGGGCCAGAGGGGGACATCGATGTCGTCGGTGGTGGCCGCGATGACCGCGATCAGGCGATCGCCGCTCATCGAAGCCGGACCAGCTCTACCTCTCCCAGCGGCAGCTGGAGGAAGCGGGTGCCGAGCTCGCGGAAGCCGGCGGGATCGCCGGTGCAGAGGAAGCTGTAGCTGCCCTCGCGGGCACCGTTGCTGGCGATTCCCCCCTCCTCCAGAACCCGCTGGGCGGTGGCGGCGATCGCGTGCCCGGCGGTGACCAGGCGGACGTCCCGGCCGAGGATCCGCTGGAGCATCGGCGCCACCAGCGGATAGTGGGTGCAGCCGAGGATCACGGTGTCGACCTCGGCTTGCTTCAGCGGCGCGCAGTAGGAGCGCACCATCTCGACGACCGTCTCGTCGAAGGGAAAGCCGCGCTGGATCACGGCGGCCAGGTCGGGGGCCTCGACCTCGGTCACGGTCAGCTTCCGGTGCTGGTCGGCGAGGGCGCGCAGGTAGGAGCCGCTCCGCACCGTCGCCGGCGTCGCCAGCACCCCCACCCGGCCGGACTCGGTGACCGCGGCGGCGATCTCCGCCTCCGGCTCGATCACGGCGACCACCTCCACTCCCCGCTCGGCGGCGACCTCGCGAGCGAGCTCGTGGGCCGCCGAGGCGGCCGAGTTGCAGGCGATCACCAGCAGCTTCGCCCCCCGCCAGAGGAGGAAGCGGGCCACCTCCTCGACGTGCTCGCGGAGCTGCTCCTCGCTGCGCGCCCCGTAGGGAAAGCGCGCGTCGTCACCCAGGTAGACGAAGTCCTCCTCGGGGAGTGAAACCAGGCACTCGTGGAGGACGGTTAGCCCGCCGACCCCGGAGTCGAAGACGGCGATCGGCAGCTCCGATTTGATCCCCTCGGGCGTCATCTCACCGGCCGCGCAGGAGCAGCGCGGCCCACTCGCCCTCGGTGCGGCGCTCGGATTCGCCGAGCCCGGTCGGCGCGAAGGCGGCAGCAAGACCGTCAGTCTCGCTCTCCAGCATCCCCGAGCAGACCAAGGTCGCGGGCGAGCTGTCGCCGCCGTCCAGATGGCGGGCGCACTCGAGCAGCAGGTTCGCGGTGAGGTTGGCGACCACGGTCGGGGCCACCG
>JBOGZE010000060.1:0-3373 GCA_050697055.1 Solirubrobacterales bacterium | reverse complement strand
TCGACCAGCTCAGCTTCGGCTGTGCCCCCGCCGGCGCCTACGCCGACGCCGACGCCGACTGCGGCGCCGTGCAGATGCTCGGCGACGTCTGGGAGTGGACCAGCTCCGACTTCACTGCCTACCCCGGCTTCGAGGCGTTCCCCTACCCCGAGTACTCGGAGGTCTTCTTCGGCGACACCTACAAGGTGCTCCGGGGCGGCGCCTGGGCGACCCGCCGCGACGTGATCCGGCCCAGCTTCCGCAACTGGGATCTCCCCGAACGCCGCCAGATCTTCGCCGGCCTCCGCTGCACCAGTGACGGCGGCTGATCCGAACCGAGGACCTCGTCGCAAGGAACCCACGAGCCCCCGCCAGAGACCATCAACCCCGCCGAGACAAGCACCGACCGGATCACGATCGAGGTCAACCTGCCGCCCGGCGGGCCCCTTTCGGGAATGGCGGCCGACGTCCGCGCCGGCCTCACCCGCCCCTTCAAGGAGCTCTCCCCCCGCTACTTCTACGACGAGCGCGGCTCGCAGCTGTTCGAGGAGATCACCCAGCTCGGCGAGTACTACCCGACCCGTTGCGAGCGGGCGATCCTCGAGCACCGGTCCGCCGAGATCTGCGAGGCCGCCAACCGCCCGGTGAGCCTGATCGAGCTCGGCTCCGGCTCCGCCACCAAGACGAGGGTGCTGCTCGACGCGATGCGCGAGGCCGGCTGCCTGGAGACCTTCTGCCCGGTGGACATCTCCGAGGAGATCACCCGGGAGACCGCGGAGCGGATCGCCACCGAGTACGACGGGATCTCGGTCCGCGGCCAGGTCTGTGACTTTGAGCTCGACCTCGAGCGGATCCCGGTCGGCGGCCCGCGGGTGATCGCCCTGCTCGGCGGGACGATCGGCAACTTCGAGCCCCAGCAGCGCGCCGGCTTCCTCCGCCGGGTCGCCAACCTCCTCGATCCTGACGACAGGTTCCTGCTCGGCACCGACCTGGTCAAGGACCGCGAGACCCTGGAGCTGGCCTACAACGATCCCGCCGGAGTCACCGCCGAGTTCAACCGCAACGTGCTCCAGGTCCTCAACCGGGAGCTTGGGGCCGACTTCGACCTCCACGCCTTCGAGCACGTCGCCCGCTGGGACCCCGAGAACCTCTGGGTGGACATCAGGCTCCGCTCCCTCAGAAATCAGGTCGTGGAGGTCGGCGCGCTCGAGATGCTGGTCCCGTTCACCGCCGGCGAGGAGATGCGCACCGAGATCTCGACCAAGTTCGCGCGCCGGGGGCTCGAGGGCATCTACGCCGAGGCCGGCCTCGAGCTCACCAACTGGTGGACCGACCCAGACGGGCTCTTCGCGCTCTCGCTTGCACGGGCGGCGTAGTCCCCACGAGGGGCTCGCCGAGCGGCGCCCGAGCGGAGTCAACCGCAAACTGGCTGGTCAGCCAGTAGGCTGGTGCGGCGGCCGAGAGGTCACGGATCGCCAAGGACGAGAGGAACCAGCATGAGCAAGCCGGTCCAGGGAGAGGTTTCCGGCGCCGGCCCAGGCGACCTCGATCAGCTCGACGTCACCGACCGCGAGCACTGGGAGGACGGTCCGCCCCACCAGATCTTCACGGAGCTGCGCGGCCGCTGCCCCGTCCACTGGAGCGAGATCAATGAGTACCCCGACGAGGAGGGGTTCTGGTCGATCACCCGCGCCGACGAAGTCCGCGAGGTGAGCCTCGACTGGGAGACCTATTCCTCCGAGCGCGGCGGGATCACCGGGCTCACCCACGCGCTGCCGCTGGAGCTGATGCGCTCGATGTTCATCGCCATGGACCCGCCCAAGCACGACCGCCTGAAGATGCTTTTCCAGCGCGGGTTCACCCCGAAGCGGATCGCCGAGCATGAGGACCGGATCCGGGCGATCGCCGAGCGCGTCCTCGACGTGGTCGCCGACCGCGGCCGCTGCGACCTTGTCACCGACGTGGCCCAGCCGGTCGTCTCGCGGGTGATCGGCAGCTTCATGGGCATCCCCGAGAAGGACGATCTCGTCTGGGCCAACCTGATGAACTCGGCGCTCGGCCTTGGCGACGACGACCTCAACCCCGGCGGCCTCGAGGAGATCCTCCAGCGGGACATCCCGGAGATCTTCGAGCGCTGCCAGAAGATGATCGCCGAGCGGCGGGAGAACCCGACAGACGACCTGACCAGCGTCCTCGTCCATGCCGAGATCGACGGGCAGCGACTCGAGGAGCACGAGATCGTGATGGGCTTCTTCCTCCTGGTTGCGGCCGGCAACGACTCCACCAAGGCCACCTACACCAGCGGCATGCGCGCCCTGCTGGAGCACCCCGAGCAGATGCGGACGCTCATCGACGACCCCTCGCTGATCCCGAGAGCGGTCGAGGAGTGCCTGCGGATGTACCCGGCGTTCGCCCACTTCCGCCGCACCGCCACTAGGGATACCGAGATCGCCGGCCAGCCGATCAAGGAGGGGGAGAAGGTGATCATGTGGTACGTCTCGTCGAATCGCGATGAGGACCATTTCGAGGGTCCGCAGCGCTTCGACGTCCTGCGCAATCCCGAGCACCAGGCGTTCGGGGCCGGCGGCCGCCACTTCTGCCTCGGCGCCGCGCTCGCCCGACTCGAGCTCCGCATCCTCTTCGAGGAGACCCTGCGGCGCTTCCCCCAGATGGAGATGACGGAAGAGCCAGAGCCGGCCGTCTCCGCCTTCATCAACCAGCTGAAGACCCTGCCTGTGCGCTGGTAGCGACCGGCCTCGCTACCACGTCTCCTTCAAGGCGCCAGGGCGTCGATCAGCTCGTCAAGCTTGTCCGGCGTCGTTATCGGGGTGAGCACCGGCAGGGTGATCCCGCCAGCGACATAGGCGTCGAGCCGCTCCTTCATCTCCTCGGGGCTGCCGAAGATGAAGGTGTCCTCGATCAGCTCCCAGGGGGCGGCCGCCGCTGCCTTCTGGCGGTCCTTGGCCTGCCAGGCGGCGACCATCTCGTCGATCTGGTCGCCGTAGCCGAGCCAGCGGTAGAAGGCCTCGTACACCGGGACCGTGATGTAGGAGGAGAACATGAAGCGCGCAAGCGGCTCGACCTGCTCGCGCTCGCCGGGGAGGCAGAAGAAGCGGCAGAGGAGCTCGAAGCCCTTCGGGGCCGAGGCGAGCTGCTCGGTCACCTTCGGCAGGCCCGCGAGCGGCAGGAAGTTGGTGAAGGCGCCGTCCCCCTTCTCCACCGCGAGCTTCAGCATCTTGCCGCGGAGCGCCGCGACGATGATCGGGATCTCCGCCTCGGGTGCGCGCTCGAGCTTGAAGCCGCCGTCGGCTCGCTCGCCTGCGAGCGCCGCCCGGAGGAAGTCGATCGTCGCCGACACCCGGCTCAGGGGGCGCTCGAAGGGCATCGCGTTCCA
>JBOGZE010000059.1:0-5873 GCA_050697055.1 Solirubrobacterales bacterium | reverse complement strand
CCACCGGCCCGTCTGTCTCGGCCATCGGCCTCGGTCTGATGGGGATGTCCGACCTCTACGGGCCCGCCGACGAAGCGGAGAGCATCGCGACCGTCCATGCCGCCCTCGACGCCGGGGTGACCCTGCTCGACACCGGCGACTACTACGCGATGGGCGACAACGAGATGCTGATCCGCGACGCCCTGCGCGACCGCGACCGCGACCAGGCGGTGATCAGCGTCAAGTTCGGCGCCCTCCGCGACCCTGAGGGCGGCTGGGGCGGCGTCGACGGGCGCCCGGTGGCGGTGAAGAACTTTCTCGCCTACTCGCTCCGTCGCCTGGAGACCGACCACGTCGACATCTACCGGCTCGGCCGCTTCAACCCCGAGGTCCCGATCGAGGAGACGGTCGGGGCGATCGGCGAGATGGTCGACGCGGGTTACGTCCGCCACGTCGGCCTCTCCGAGGTGGGAGCGTCGACGATCCGCAAGGCGGCCGCGACGCACCCGATCTCCGATCTGCAGATCGAGTACTCGCTGATCTCGCGCGGGCCCGAGGCGGATATCCTGCCCGCTTGCCGCGAGCTGGGGATCGGGGTGACCGCCTACGGCGTCCTCTCGCGAGGCTTGCTGAGCGGACACTGGTCGAAGGAGCGCGACACCGGGGTCGCCGACTTCCGCAGTCACGCGCCCCGCTTCAGCGGCGAGAACCTCGACCGGAATCTCGAGCTGGTCGAGGCGCTGCGCGGGATCGCCGAGGCGAAGGGCGCCGCCGTCAGCCAGGTCGCGATCGCCTGGGTGCTCTCCCGCGGCGAGGACATTGTGCCCCTGGTCGGCGCCCGCCGCCGCGACCGGCTCGAGGAGGCGCTGGGCGCGCTCGAGCTGGAGCTGAGCGAGGACGATCTCGCGGCAATCGAGGAGGCGGTGCCCGCGGGCGCCGCGGCGGGCGAGCGCTACGACGATCAGCAGATGGCGATCCTCGACAGCGAGCGGAGCTAGCCGCGATCCGATGACCGACGGCCCGCTCACTGCCGAGCGGATCCTGGAGGCCTCGGAAGAGGTGCTGAGGCGCTACGGGCCCGCCAAGGCCACCGTCGTCGACGTGGCCCGCGAGCTCGATGTCAGCCACGGCAGCGTCTACCGGCACTTCCCCAGTAAGGCGGCGCTCCGGGACGCGGTCGCCGAGCGCTGGCTCGCCGACGTCTCCGAGCCTCTGGCAGAGGTGGCGAATGACGACAGCCCGGCGCCGAAGCGCCTGCGGCGTTGGCTCGATCTCCTGGTCGAGGCGAAGCAGAGTCGAGCCCGCGACGACCCGGAGCTGTTCGCCACCTACGTCCAGATCGCCGGCGAGTCCAGGGAGGTGATCACCGCGCACGTCGACACCCTCGTCGGCCAGCTCGCCCGGATCATCGCCGACGGCGTCAGGGACCACGACTTCGCCGCCGACGATCCCTCCGCCACCGCCCGGGCGGTGTTCGACGCGACCGCGCGCTTCCACAACCCGGCCAACGCGGCGGCATGGTCGGACCCGGGGATCGGGAGGGAGTACGAGGCGGTGCGCTCTCTCGTCCTCACCGGGCTGGCGGCGAAGACCAGGTCCAAGACCAAGGCTTCATAGGCGAGCTGCTCGCCGGCCTGAAATGATTTTGGCGTGACCCTCGCCTGGCTCGTGATCTGGTTCATCGCCAATAACACCGGCGCCGGCGAGCCGCTGGCGCTCGATCCCGTCAACGGCTGGACCGCGACCCTGGTCCTCGCGGTGGCGTTGGACCTGAACCGCCCGCACTACTTCCCCGGCCGCCGCAAGTAGCGGCCGGCTACCAGGCGCGCAGGGCGCGCATCCGGGAGGCCTTCTTGAACTGGTGTCCCTCCATCCGGCCGAGCAGGTCGTCGAGCAGGGTCACCGCCTCCGCGGCGTGGGGCCCCTTGTTCAGCATCACGCCCTCGGCCCGCTCCGCCATCGCCGCGTCGGTCATCTCCGCTCGGTTGCGAACGCCCTTCTTGACGAAGTTGTCGAGCACCTGCGTCGCCCAGATCACCGGCACGTGGGCCGCCTCGCTGAGCCAGAGGAGCTCCTCCTGGATCTCCGCCATCCGGCGGTGGCCGACCTCGACCATCAGGTCGCCCCGGGCGATCATGATCGCGAGGGGCTGGAAGCCCGCGCCCTGGACGATCAGCTCGGGAAGGCTCTGAACTGCGAGTGCGGTCTCGATCTTCGCCACCAGGGGGAGTCGGCGAGGCACGTCTCGCCTGGCGAGCTCGGCCTGGAGCCGGGCGACATCCTCGGGACGCTGGACGAAGGAGTAGCCGATGACGTCGGCGAGGGGGACGATCGCGTCGAGGTCGCGGAGGTCCTTCTCGGTCAGCGGACTGAGCTTCAGCTCGGTGGCGGGGAAGTTGAGAGCACGGTCCCGTCGCAGGCGCTCGCCCTGCTCTCGCGCCTTCGTCACCCGCAGGAGGATGCCCTGGTCGAGCTTCCGCTCCACCACCAGGCCGAGCTTGCCGTCGTTGACCCAGACAGCGGCCCCGGGCTCGAGCGCCGCGAACACCTCACCGATCGAGCACTCAAACTGAAGCGGCCACTCCGCCGGCACCGGCACCGGCCCGGGGGTCATCAGGATCCGATCTCCACGATGCACCCGGCCGTCTTCGGGGACGGTGGTCGAGACCACCCTCGAGCGGGGCCCGGTGAGGTCGAAGCAGACCCGGCAGGGCCTCCCCGACTCCGCCGCGGCGCGGCGAGTGTGCTCCGCCATCGCCGTCCACGCGTGCGGATCGTCGTGAGCGCAGTTGATCCGGGCGATGTCCATGCCCGCCGCCGAGAGCTCGCGGACCAGGGCGAAGTCGGACGCCGCCTCCGAGGGCAGCGTCACCATGATCCGGACCGCGCGGTTCGGCGGGGTGGGGCCGAGCGCCGCCTCGGTGTGGCAGCGCAGCAGCTCATGGCCCTCGAAGAAGGCATCGCGGTCGAACGCGCGCGATTCGTCCGGCTCCCCGCCGAGCGCGGCGAGCGCCGCGATCACCGCCTCGAGGGTCGGCATCACCCGCGCCTCGCAGCGCCCGAGTGAGGAGAGTCCGAGCGGCATCAGCTCGAGCTGCAGGTCACGCAGGTCATGGTGGCGCAGGGCGATGTAGTAGGCGAGGTTGCGCGCGCTGGGCAGGAACTCGTCTCGCTCGATCCGCAGCCGCCAGCGATCGAGGATCTCGGCGGCCTCCGCCTCGACCGCCGCCCGCAGCCCGCTGACCTCTTGGTGCAGGCGGCTCGCCTCGGCGGCTCGCCCCCGGCTGGCTCGAGTCCGTGCGATCAGCGGCATTGCTTATCTAGCCTCCATCGCCCGGCCAGCGGTGGTGTAAACGCCGGGTGAACGGCACAACGTCAGATCGTCTCGGGGACCATCTCGATCGCCCCGCAGGGGCACTCCGCGACGCAGATCCCGCAGCCTTTGCAGAAGTCGAGGTCGATCGCATAGCCGTTCACGTTCGGGTTCTCCGCCGCCTCAGCCAGCTTTAGCACCGCGTTGTCGGGGCAGACGCCGTAGCAGTAGTCGCAGCTGAAGCAGTTTCCGCAGGACAGGCAGCGCCGCGCTTCGTAGAGGGCATTGGACTCGTCGAGGCCGCTGACGACCTCGTCGAAGGTGCCCCGCCGACGTTCGATCTCGAGCTTGGGCTCGACGGTGCGCGGGGCGTCCGCGTAGTACCAGGTGTTGAGCTGGTCGAAGTCGATCACCTCGTGCTTGGGGGCCGGCTCGTAGGCCTCGCCCCGCAACCAGCCGTCGATGTGGCGAGCGGCCTGCTTGCCGTGGCCGATCCCGACCGTGACCGTGCGCTCCGCTGGGACCATGTCGCCGCCCGCGAACACCCCGGGGTGCCCGGTCATCATGTTCGGGCCGACCTGGACGACGCCGTCGTCGACCTCGATCCCCTCGACGCCCTCGAGCAGCGAGAGGTCGGCCTCCTGGCCCAGCGCCAGGATCACCGAGTCGGCCTCCAGCTCCTCCAGCTCCCCGGTGGGCTGGGGGAAGCCGGTCTCGTCCAACTCCATCTTCTCCATCGTGACCTTGCCGCCGTCGACCTGCTTGATCGTCTCCAGCCAGCGCATCATCACGCCCTCCTCCTCGGCCTCCTCGACCTCGAACTCGTGCGCCGGCATGCGCTCGCGCGTGCGGCGGTAGACGACGACGGCGTCGGTGGCTCCGAGCCGCTTCGCGGTCCGCGCGACGTCCATCGCCGTGTTGCCGCCGCCGACGACGACCACGCGGCGGCCGAGCAGTGGCTTCTCCTCTCCCTCCATCGACTCGAGCACAGAGACGGCGTCGAGTATCCGGGCGGCCTCGCCGGCGGGAACGTAGGCGCGCTTGCCGATGTGGGCGCCGACGGCGAGGAAGGCGGCGTCGAAGCCGCCCTCCCGCATCGACTCCTCGATGTTGGTGACCTTCCGATTCAGCTCCAGCTCGACGCCCATGTCGAGGATCCGCTGCGCCTCGGCGTCGAGCACGTCGCGCGGCAGTCTGTAGGTGGGGATGCCGAAGCGCATCATGCCGCCCACCATCGGCCCGGCCTCGTGGATCGTCACTGAGTGTCCGAGCCTGGTCAGGTGGTAGGCGGCGGACAGCCCGGAGGGCCCGGCGCCGACGATTAGCACGCGCTTGTCTGAGGTCTGCGCCGGGGCGTCGAACCGCCAGCCCTGCTTGATCGCCTCGTCTCCGAGAAACCGCTCCACCGAGTTGATCCCGACGGCCTCGTCGAGCTGGGCGCGGTTGCAGTCGGTCTCGCAGGGGTGGTAACAGACCCGCCCCATGATCGCGGGGAAGGGGTTGTCCTCGACCAGCTTGCGCCAGGCCCGCTCGTAGCCGCCCTCGCCCTCCTCGGCCTCGTAGAGCCAGGCCTGGATGTTCTCCCCGGCCGGGCAGGCGTGGTTACAGGGCGGCAGCCGATCGACGTACTGTGCTCGCTCGGTCCGCCAGCTGCCGGTCTTGTTGGCGAGGCTGGAGCCGACGTCGAGCGTGATCGCGAAGGGCTTGTCCATCACCGAGGCTCCATCACTGCGGCCCGTGGGGGGTGGAGGCGAGCAGCCGCATCAGGTTGGTCTCCGACTCCGCGGTGGCGGCCGGGTCCGCAGCGCCGGGGGTGGCCCCCGCGATGTCGGTGGCATTCCCCGGCAGGTCGCCGCCCTCCTCCGCCGAGGAGAGCAAGCCGAAGCGGCGGATGTTGCGGTCGGCGACCTCCTGGATGCCCGCGATCACTTCGGTGCGCGGCGGGTCGCCGAACAGGTGGGCGTAGCGGCGCTGCAGCTTCAGGTACTCCTCGACCGGCACCCGCCGGCGGATCTTCGAGACGTTGGTGACCTCGCCGTCCTCGGCCTCGAAAACGGTGAAGAGGCCGGTCTCCTTGACCAGGCGGG
Source organism: Solirubrobacterales bacterium (assembly GCA_050697055.1). Taxonomy (GTDB): domain Bacteria; phylum Actinomycetota; class Thermoleophilia; order Solirubrobacterales; family 70-9; genus CAVVYV01. The sequence continues at coordinate 494 of JBOGZE010000059.1, read as the reverse complement.
CGATCCGGATCGTGTCCCTCGAGGCCGAGCCCCAGCCGAGCGGGCAGGGCACGAAGACGTGCAGGTAGCGCGCCCCGCGGAGTTTCATCGCGCGCTCCACCTTGTACTCGAGGTCGCGCAGCTCGGCGACGGTGGCGGTGGCGACGTAGGGGATCTCGTGCGCCATCGCGATCAACGGCGCGTTCTTGCCCTTGCCGAAGACGTTGCCGGGCTGGCCTCCCAAGGGCTTCGTGTTTGCGGTCCGGGCCGCCGGCGGTGTCGCGCTAGAGCGCTGCACGCCGGTGTTCATGTAGGCCTCGTTGTCGTAACAGACGAAGAGCACGTCGTCGTTGCGCTCGAACATTCCGGAGAGGCAGGCGAAGCCGATGTCGAGGGTGCCCCCGTCCCCGCCCTGGCCGATTACCCGCCGGTCGGTCAGTCCCTTGGCCTTCAGCGCCGCGGCGATGCCGCTGCTGACCGCCGGCGCGTTCCCGAACAGCGAGTGGATCCAGGGG
>JBOGZE010000058.1:0-2281 GCA_050697055.1 Solirubrobacterales bacterium | reverse complement strand
ATCGAGGCCGAGGGCACCCTGGAGGAGCGCCGGGCTCGAAACCTGCGAAACGAGGTGCTGGAGCTGGCCGCGGCCCGCCTGCGCCGGAGCCTGGAGGCGAGCGTCGCCGGCGACCCCGCGACCGCGGCGCTCCTCGATCGGGTGGTGAGGCGCGAGCTCGACCCGGCGAGCGCCGCAAGCGAGCTGCTGGAGCGTCGCGATCGCTGAGATCGCTGACAAGAAGGCCCCCTCGAAGCGCCAGGAGCGCAAGGACCCGCTCCCCTCGCTGGAGAAGGCCCGCCAGTGGGTCGGCTTTCGCCTCGACGGCCTCGGGAACCGGACGATAGGGCGGGTCGCCGGCCTTCTGGTAGACGCTGACGACGGCGAGCCGCGTTGGGTGGTAGTTCGCCTCGGGCCGCTCGCCGGCTGTACCGGGGTGCCGTTCGAGCACGTCGCCGAGGGTGCCGGGCGGCTCTGGGCGGCCTACGAGCGCGAGTGGGTGCGGGAGGCGCCTCGCTTCAGTCCCAACGAGGCGCTGACCGCCCAGCAGGGGCTCGAGCTATGCGCCCACTGGGGGGTCCGCGACGGGCAGGGCCGGACCGCGGAGCTCGCCGACCACGACAACGACGAGATCACCGCGGTCCGGGTCGAGGACTAACAGCCCAGCTGTCGGGCGATCACCATCTGCTGGACCTCGTCGGTGCCCTCGCCGATCGTGAGGATCTTGGCGTCGCGGTAGAAGCGGCAGACCGGGTACTCCTCGATGTAGCCGTAGCCGCCATGGATCTGAACCGCCTCCTCGGTCGCCCGCACCGCCAGGCGGCCGGTGATCAGCTTCGCCTGGGCGGCGGTCAGGGTGAAGGGCTCGCCGCGCTCCTTCAGCACCGCCGCCCGGTAGACGAGCAGCCGCGCCGCCTCGATCTGGGCGGAGATGTCGGCGATCTTCGCCTGGATCGCCTGGAACTTGCCGATCGGCTGGCCGAACGCGCGGCGCTCCTTCGCGTATGAGATCGCCTCGTCGAGCGCCCCCTGCGCGAGTCCCACTCCCATCGCGGCCACCCCGATCCGTCCCCCGTCGAGGATCTGGAGGAACTGCTTGAAGCCGTCGCCGCGGCGGCCGAGCAGATTGCCCTCCGGCACCCGGCAGTCGTCGAAGCTGAGCGGCCGGGTGTCGGACGCGTTCCAGCCCATCTTCCGATAGGGCTCGCCGGGGTCGTATCCGGGGGTACCGTTGGGGACGATCAGGTTCGAGATCTCACGGTTGCCGTCCTCGGCGCCGGTGACCGCGGTGATCGTCACGCAGCCCGAGATCTCGGTGCCGGAGTTGGTGATGAACTGCTTGGCGCCGTTTACCACCCACTCGCCGCCCTCGAGCTTGGCCTGGGTCTTGGTGTTGCCCGCGTCCGAGCCCGCCTCAGGTTCGGTGAGCCCGAAGGCGGCCAGCTTCTTGCCGCTGCAGAGGGCGGGCAGCCAGTCGTCCTTCTGCTCGTCGGTGCCCCAGAGCGCGATCGGCATCGTCCCGAGCGAGGTGTGGGCGGCCATCGTGATCGCCACTGAGGAGTCGACCCGGGTCAGCTCCTCGACCGCAAGCGCATAGGAGAGTGTGTCCGCGCCGCCCCCGCCGTACTGCTCGGGGAAGGGAATCCCCATCAGGCCGAGCTCTCCCATCTTCGCCACCAGCTCGTAGGGGAAGGCCTTGGTCCGGTCGAGCTCCTCGGCGACCGGCGCCACCTCCTGGCGGGCGAAGTCGCGGACGGTGTCCCTCAGCAGCCGCTGCTCGTCGCTGAGCTCGAAGTCCATGCCGGCGGGGAGTTAACCAGCCCCGAAACGGAGAGCTAGGCCGCGGCCTTGAGCCTTTCGAGCGCGGCCGCCATCCCCGGGCCCTCGATCGCCTTTGCCTCGCGGACCTCGAGCTCCTTGCCGCAGCGGGTGCAGATGCGCCGGTCGTTGACCTCGCCGCCGCACTCACCCTTGTGGATGACGATCAGCGGCTTCCCACCGGGGGAGGGCATGTGCTTGTCGCCCCAGTGCATCAGCGAGATCATCAGCGGCCAGAGGTCGAGCCCCTTCTCGGTGAGGAAGTACTCGTGGCGATCGGGCCGCTCGCTGTATGGGCGCCGCTCGAGGATGCCCTCGTCGACGAGGCGCTGGAGCCGGGTGGTGAGCACGTTGCGGGCCACTCCCAGCGACTCCTGGATTTGCCCGAAGCGGCGGTGGCCGTTGAAGACCTCGCGGATCACCAGCAGCGTCCAGCGCTCGCCAACCAGCTCCAGGGCGGAGGCGATCGAACAGACCTGACCTT
>JBOGZE010000057.1:0-2152 GCA_050697055.1 Solirubrobacterales bacterium | reverse complement strand
GGGCAACCCACCGCACAGGATCCGCAGCGGCCTGATCCTCATCGCCCTGGTGATCGTGGGCACCTACCTGGCGTGGACAATGTCGATCCCGTTCACGCCGGAGTACGAGGTGAAGGCGGTGTTCGAGAACTCGCCGAACGTCCGCAAGGACTCGCCCGTGCGGCTCGCCGGCGTCAACGTCGGCGAGGTGGTCAACACCCGGTCCGTGGGGAACGCCTCCGAGGTCACCTTCACGGTCAACGACGCGGGGCGGCCCGTGCATGCCGACGCCCAGTTCGAGGTCCGGCCGCGCATCTTCCTCGAGGGCAACTTCTTCCTCGACGTGAGGCCGGGGAGCCCGAGCGCCCCGGAGCTGCCGGACGGCGGCACCATTCCGATCACCCACACCTCGACGGCGGTCCAGCTCGATCAGCTCCTCACCTCGCTGCAGGCCCCCGATCGCGAGAACCTGCAGAAGCTGCTGGCCGGCTACGGCACCGCGCTCAACCATCAGCCGACCGCGGCCGAGGACCGCACCCAGGACCCCGACGTCCAGGGTGAGACCGCCGCCGAGTCGATCAACGACTCCTTCGCCTACGGGGCGACCGCGGCGCGCGACAGCGCGATCGTCAACGAGGCGCTCCAGGGCACCCAGCCGCATGACCTCTCGAACCTGATCGCCGCCCAGGCCGACCTCTTCGGCGCGCTCCGCGGGCACGAACAGGAGCTCCAGGGCCTGGTCACCAACTTCAACACCACGATCCGCGCGTTCGCGGTTGAGTCGGACAACCTGGCCCGCTCGGTGAAGCTGCTGGCACCGACCCTCGAGCGGGCCACCCCGGCGCTGCGGCACACCGACCAGTCGCTGCCCTTCCTGCGCACCTGGGCCAGGGACATCGAGCCCGGGATCCGTGAGCTGCCGGCGACGATCGCCGCCTCGGGGCCCTGGCTGACCCAGGCGAACGCCCTGCTCCGCCCGGGGGAGCTCGGCTACATCGCCGACGAGCTGCGCCGAACCGGACCGGGAGCGGGCTCCGCCGTCGGCCAGGGCAAGGGCCTGCTCAGCCAGGTCGGCCTGCTCAGCACCTGCTTCACCAACGTCTTCCTGCCCGCCGGGGACGTCGTCCTCGACGACAACTTCTCGACCGGCGTCCCCAACTTCGAGGAGTTCGGCTACGCCGCCGCCCAGCTGGCCGGCAGCCTGCAGAACTTCGACGGCAACGGTCCCTATCTACGCGCCTTCGCGGGCAACGGCCCGGTAACCGCGAGCGCCGCCCAGCCGGGAGGCGGGCCCGCCAACGAGCTGCTCGTGGGCCACGTACCGGCCGCGCCGCTCGGCACCCGCCCGCTGCTGGGCCCGAAACCCTCCTTCAACTCGAACTTCGCCTGCCAGAACACCCCCGTCCCCGACCTCAACGGGCCCGCCGCCGCCGTCGGCGCCCCGAGCCCGGCGCAGGTCCCATGAGACGCGCACTGAGAGAGCACTCCCGCGACGTCGCCGCGATCGTCGCCCTCTTCCTGGCCGGGGTCTTCGCGCTGGTGGTGATCCTCGGCGGCCAGCGCGCCAGCCTGCCGAGCTGGCTGCCGCTGCTGGGTGTCGATCGATTCGAGCTCAAGGCGGAGTTTTCCTCGGCGCAGGCGGTCACCCCGGGCCAAGGTCAAGCGGTGGACATGGCCGGCATCCAGATCGGGGACATCACCGGGGTCGAGCTCGAGAACGGCCATGCGGTGGTGACGATGGAGGTCGACAATGACAAGGCGCAGCTGATCAACGAGGACGCCTCGCTGCTGCTGCGACCGAAGACCGGGCTCAACGACATGGTGATCGATGTCGATCCCGGGACCACGGATCAGGACATCGAGGACGGCTCGACGGTGCCGCTGGCCTCGACCCAGCCGAGCGTCAATCCCGATGAGATCCTCGCCGGGCTCGACGCCGACACCCAGGGCTTCCTCAAGCTGCTGCTGGCCGGTGGCGCCGAGGCCCTCGACCCCGAGCAGCGCCGCGGCGAGAAGCTTGGCAACGCGCTGCGCCGCCTCGAGCCCTTCGCCCGCGACGTCGCCCGGATCACCGCCGGTCTCGCGGTGCGGCGGGAGACCGTCCGCAACGCGATCCACAACATTGGGCTGCTCTGCCATGAGCTGGCCGACAGGGACGTGTACGTCACCGACT
>JBOGZE010000056.1:0-2762 GCA_050697055.1 Solirubrobacterales bacterium | reverse complement strand
CGCCGGGTCTGGCGGGCGCCGGGGACGCCGGCCGAGGAGCTGGAGCGGCTCTGCGGCTCGCCCGAGCACCAGGGCGTGGTCGCCGAGGTCGACCCCTATCCCTACGCGGATCCGTCCTCCCTGTTCGAAGCGGACGATGGCCAGGGTCTCGTCGTCGCCCTCGATCAGGTCCAGGACCCGCACAACCTGGGGGCGGTCTGCCGCGCCGCCGAGGTCGCCGGGGCGAGCGGGGTCGTCATCCTGGAGCGCCGAGCCGCGTCGGTCACCCCGGCCGCCTGCAAGGCCTCGGCAGGGGCGGTTGAGCATCTTCCGGTCGCTCGGGTGCGGAACCTCGCCGACTGGCTGGCCGAGGCGAAGCAGTCCGGAGCCTGGATCTACGGCGCCGCCGCCGAGGTGCCGAAGCGCTACACCGAGCTCGACTGGGTCGGGCGCGCGGTACTGGTCCTCGGCTCCGAAGGCAAGGGCCTCCGGCCGCGGGTCGCCTCGAGGTGCGACGAGCTGGTCTCGATCCCGACCAAGGGCCGGGTCGGATCGCTGAACGTCTCGGTGGCCGCGGCGGTCGTCCTATTCGAGGCTGTTCGCCAGCGGGAGAGCTGAGCACTCACGGGAGACAGCCGACGAGGATTCCCGTCTAGGCGGCGACCCGGCGGAGCTCGCCGAACTGCTCGGCGAGCGAGAGGAGCTCGGCGAGGATCTCCTCGAGCTCCTCGCGGAGCTCGGGGTCGGCGAGGCGACGGTCATCGGTGAACGCTTGGTCGGCCTTGGCGACGGGGAGCTCGCGGTCGAGCACCCGCGCCCCGATCGCGCCCATCACCTTGCGGACCTCCGCCTGGGCCCAAACCGCGCCGAACATTCCGGTGCTCGCCCCGATCACGGCTACCGGCTTGCCGCGGGCCGTGCTTCCACCGGCCGGCCGCGAGACCCAGTCGAGGGCGTTCTTCAACTGGCCGGGGATCGATGAGTTGTACTCGGGGGTGGCGATCAGGATCGCGTCCGCCCCCGCCACGGCCTCGCGTAGCCGCCGAGCCGGGGCGGGCGTCCGCTCGCCGTCGTCGTCCTCGTCGTAGGGCGGCACCTGCTTCAGCCCGTCGAAGATCTCGAGCGTTGCGGGCGGCGGCAGCAGCTCCGCCGCCGCCCGCAGGAGCGCGGTGTTGTGCGATCCGCGCCGGAGGCTGCCCGAGATGGCGAGGACGCGCATCGCTATACCTCCTTGACGAGCTCCAGATGAACGGTGAGGGTGACCTCGCCGCCGAGGGCGTTGCCGCCATCCGGGAGTTCCATCTGCCAATCGAGCCTGAAGTCGTGACGGTCGACCTTTGTCTCCAGGTCGATCCCGATCCGCTCGGAATCCGCGGGGCCGGCGGCCGGGCCGGCGATCTCGCCGCGGGCGACGACCGGCTTCGTTACGCCCTTCACCGTGAGGGCGCCGTCGACGACGAGCTGGTCCCCCTCGCGGGCGATCCCGGTCGACTCGAACTTGATCTCGGGGTTGAGGTCCGAGTCGAAGAACTCAGGGGAGAGGAGGTGGCCGTAGAGCTGCTCCTCGTCCACTCGGACGCTCTGGACCGGGACCCGACCGGAGAGGCGGGGCTCACCCGAGCTGTCGCTGAGCTCGGCCTCGAACTCGCCGAAGTCCCCGCGGAAAGTCCCGACGACGTGCCGGACCGCGAATCCCACGTGCGAGTGAACCGGATCAGACTTCCAGATACCTGTCGGGATGGTTGACTCTGCCTGTGCTGTGGTCATTTGAACTACTCCTTGAGGTGGGGTAAACTTCTTGACTACTCAAACAGTTTAGCAAGGATTACTTGACTCCACAACAGTTGCAAACGAAAGAATCTGTCGCGACCACGGCGCTTAGCCGCCTGCTGGGTGCCCACGCGACGTTGATCAGGGAGCTGAACGCAGCGCTTGTCGCCCAGCACGCTCTCACCCTGAACGACTACGGGACGCTGCTGCTCCTCTCCAGGGCGGGCGAGCAGGGAATGCGCCGGATCGATTTGGCGAATGAGCTCCAGCTCTCACCCTCGGGCATAACTCGGTTGCTCGATCGCCTCGAGGACCAGGGACTGGTCGCAAAGGGGGAGTGCAAGGAGGACGCCCGGGTCAGCTATGCGGTGTTGACCGAGACCGGGCTGGCCAAGCTGAGGGAGGTTGCGCCCGGCCACGTCGATGACATCGAGCGCCGGCTCGGCGCGGTCCTGGATGAGACGGAGATGGAGACGCTCACCGAGCTGCTCGGCCGCCTCAGCGACCGCGACGAGAGCTGCACCCCTGACGAGTAGGTCCGCGGGATTCCGGGCGGCCGCCGGGCGAGTGACCAAATACCAGCGTTCGCGGACGGAAGATGCGTTTGGCCAGGTTTCGGGTCCTGCCAGGCACGGATCCTGCAACCAATCTTGCGTCGGGTCCGAACGTTGATTGACATTCGAGATCGTCCGCCCTAGTCTGCCGCCGCGAGGGTGAACCTCAGGTTGAACCTGATGGAAAGCACCCGGAGAGAAGGCGCGTCCAGGGGAGGTACGGAGCGCCACAGGAAACCACCGTCAAGAGGAGGTTGCTGTGGCTGTACCCACCCCAAGCACCGTAGAGCAGGCTGTCGTCCAGGCGCGGAACGTTCCCCAGGGGGAGAGGAGCGCCGGGCCCGGCCCCGACGACGAGTTCCTCGTCGCCCTCGCAAAGAACGGCCGGACCGACGCCTACGACCAGTTGGTGCGGCGCTACCGCCGCTTCGTCCGGGTCAAGTCCTCGTCCTACTTCCT
>JBOGZE010000055.1:0-5012 GCA_050697055.1 Solirubrobacterales bacterium | reverse complement strand
GGTGTGGGCGGTCTCCAGGGTCTCCACGAACACCCCGAGCCCGAGCAGCTCGTCCCGAAGGTAGGGCCCCTGGTAGCGGGAGCGCTCCCAGGACCTGCCCGCCGACTTGCCCAGCGGCACCGCTCCGCCACGGCGAAGGCGACGTCTGGCAAGGGAGTGGCGACGCCGGACCGACCCGGGCTCCCCCTCCCAGCCGCAGATCATCAGGCAGCCGCCGCGGCGGCGGCGCAGCCCCAGGTAGGCGTCCAGGGCGCGCTTCTGAAGGCCCTCGGTCCCCGACATCTCCAGGGAGATCCGGGTCTCCTCCTCGTCGGAGAGCCGGAGGACGTCTGGGGCCTCGTGGGCCTGGACGAGGTCGCGGACGATCTCGGAGCCACCAGCGAAGTCGGGCGCCATCCAGCCCTCATAAACGCGTCGCTCGGGCGCCGGCCGGACTCGGCAGCTGACCTCGGTGATCACCCCGAGGGTTCCCTCGGAGCCGAGCACCAGTTCGCGCAGGGAGGGCCCGGCGGCGGTGTGCGGGATCGCCAGGGTGCGGAGGGCCCCGGCCGGGGCGGTGAGCTCGACCGCGGTCACCAGCTCGTCGAAGCGCCCGTACCCGCTCGAGGCCTGGCCGGCCGAGCGGGTGGCGGCGAAGCCGCCGATCGTCGCCTCCTCGAAGGACTGCGGGAAGTGCCCGAGCGTCACCCCCAGCCCCGCCAGCGCGGCCTCCGCCTCGGGGCCGCGGAGGCCGGGGCCCAACCGCGCGGTCAGCGACCGGCGGTCGAGGTCGACCTCCCTCAGCGCGGCGAGGTCGAGGGAGACCACCGCCGGGTGGGTGCCGCGGTCGGGCTCGACCCCGCCGACCACGCTTGTTCCACCTCCGAACGGGACCACTGCCACGTCCGAGGAGGCGCAGGCCTCGAGCACGGCCGCCACCCCTCCCGCGTCGGCAGGGACCAGCACCGCGTCGGGCGCGGCATCCAGCATGCCGCTTCGCAGCCGGACCAGATCGGGATAGCCGCGCCCGGCCGATCTGCGGAGGCGCTGCTCGGCATCGGTGAGCAGCGCGCCGTCGCCGGCCGCGGCGCGGACCGCATCCGGCAGGGGCCGCGGCTCGGGCAACTCCACCGCGGCGAGCTCGACCGGCTCGCTCGCATCGCCGGACTCCACCCCGAGCTCGCCCCGGAGCATTCCGATCGCGGAGTCGGGGAGCTCGAGGCGGCGCTCCGGGTCGCCCCAGCCCCACCACTTCATCTCAGCGCTCAGCTCGCTGCCTCCGCGGGGCCGGCATCTCCCGCCACCCGCTCCAGGCCCGTGAGTGCCTCGCTCAGGGTTCGCCCGGTCGCCCGCCTCATCATCAGCGAGCCCAGGCGAGAGAGCCCCTTGAGCCGCTGCTCGCTGACCACGGTGACCTCGGTGTCTGCCTCGGCTGGCTCCAGCCGGATCTCGGTGCGGGCGCTGCGGAGGATGCCCTCGAACGGGGTCCCCTCAAGCAGCTGCTCGAAGGCGTAGCGCTGCTCACGGGCGGCGGTGACGCAGCGGTAGTCGGCGCGGATCCCCCGGCCGTCGCGCGTCTCCAGCACCTGCGTCCACCGGCGCCCCTCGGGGTCGCCGCCGGTGACGTTCTCCACCCGTGTCGTCCGCGGCCACCAGCGGGGCAGGTGATAGGGGTCGGCGACCACCGACCAGAGCGCTCCCGCGGGCGCGGCGATGCGGCGCCTGCGGACGACGCGTGGCACCGGATGAGGAGGGCTACTCCTCGCCCGTCAGCTTGCGCAGGTCGCGCACCAGCAGCAGGTGGGTGAGGTTGTTGCAGGTAGAGGCGAGGCTCTCGAGGTTGTCGATCGCCTCTCGCCGGCGATTGTGGTTGCTGGAGCGCAGCGCCGGCCCCACCACCGCCTCCAGCAGGGCCGCCTCGCGGTCGGCCGCGGTCCGCAGCACCCTCAGGTTGCGCCCGGCCACACCGAAACGGGAGAGCTCGGAGCAGGCCTTGGCGATCTCGCGGTCGGTCTCGTCGTAGTGCTTGCGCCGGTCGATCATCTTCGGCTGCACGATCCGCCACTCCTCGAGTTCGGCGATCAGCTCGGGACCCACCCCGGTTTGCTCGACCAGCTCCTCAAGCTCCACCAGAGCCCCCTTTTCCGAGGAGACGCTGGCCGCACGGCGGATCGCGGCAGCGTTGCCGCGGCCGCTCTCCTCTCGCCCGCCCGAGGCGAGCTCCTGGCGAATCACCCGCAGGGGGAGGAACTCGTCTCGCTGCATCCGCAGGATCGTCCGCAGGCGCTCGACGTCGGCCTGGCTGTAGAGGCGGTAGCCGCCGGGCGTCCGCCGTGGCGAGAGCAGCTTCTGGTCCTCGAGGTAGCGGATCTTCGAGATCGAGATGTCCTCGTACTCGCTGCCGAGGATCTTCGCGACGGCGCCGATCGTCAGCGCCTTCCGATTCGCGCTGGCGCTTCGCGCGGCGACCCGCTCAGTGCTTGTCGAGGCTTCCATCGATCACTTCTCCAAATAGCTGAGCTTGTACTTCCCGATCTGGATCTCGTCGCCATCGTCGAGCTTGTGCGACTCGATCCGCCGGCGGTTGACGTAGGTGCCGTTGAGCGATCCGAGGTCGTCGATGTAGAGGCCGTCCTTGCGGCGCACCAGCAGCGCGTGGTTGCGGGAGACGGTGACGTCGTCGAGGAAGACGCCGGCGTCCGGAGTGCGGCCGACCGAGACGCGCTCGTCGTTGAGGGTGAAGCTCTCCCCCGCGCGGCCGCCGCCCGAGCGGATCACCAGGGCGGCCCCGTGCTGCTCGACGACCTCGTCGATGTCGACCGGGCGCATCTCGCCCCCCTCGTCGACTACGTAGGTCATCGTCGTCGGCTCGTCCTGCCCATCGGGGCGGGAGAGATAGGCGCCGCACTTCTGACAGTAGTTGGCGCCCTCGGCGTTGACGAACCCGCATTCGGGGCAGTGAATGGCCACAGGCGCCGGCTTAGGTGGGCGGCTTCGGCTGGGATTCGCCGCGGCCGCTGACGATCTCGCCTAGGCGTTCGACCTTGTCGCCCTCGATCAGCGCCTCGCCCTGGGGCCGGTTCTCTCGAAGCCGGTTGACGAGCTCCGCACGGAGGATGTCGATCTGACCATGCAGGATGCGCCGCCGGTAGGAGACCTCCTGCTCCTCGGCTGTCAGCTTGTCGATCAGCTCCTTGAGCTCCTCGTCGCTCATCGAGCCGATATCGGGAAAGGTTTCCTCCTCCACGGGGTCTCCTAGCTGGTCGGTGTCGGCGCCGATTATAGGTCGGTTAAGCCGACCTCAACCGCGGGTTGAAGGTTGGTGGTCATGTTGCAGCCAATTCCCGCAGTCCGGTGCGGATATAGACCACCGTGCCGAGCACCGCCAGCGCCACCCCGCCGATCAGGAACACGTCCCAGACCACGCTCTCCACCACCATCGCCCAGAAGATCGAGCCCATGATCGGAAAGACGGCAAGCCGGCCGAACCAGTTGATCTCCAGCGCCTGCCCGCGTCGCAGCGCGACCTGGGCGAGGATCAGGGTGATCACCTCGCGTGCCGCCAGGATCGCCAGCGCCCACCTCGGAAGCAGCTCGAAGTGCCAGCAGACCACCGCCCCAGAGAGAATCGTCAGCCGGTCGACGACGGGGTCGAGCAGGGCGCCCATCCGGCTGTACTGACCCGTGGCCCGGGCCAGAAAGCCATCCAAGTAGTCCCCCAGCGAGATCGCCAGGTAAATCAGCGCTGCGGTCGGGTCGCGGCCATCGCCCGAGGATAGGGCGATCGCGAGGAAGACCGGGAGGGCGGCGAGGCGCAGGTAACCGACCAGGTTGGGGAGGGTCCATGGCCGCAGGGGCTGCCCGGGCCGCGTCTGGCGCGGTGCGGGACCCGAGCGGTCGAAGCCGAACAGCCGTCGCAGCCTCTTGCCCCGGGGCTCCCTCCGCGAGGGCCACGGCAGGCGCAACCTAGTCCAGTCCCTCGAGCAGCGCCGCGACTTCGGCGGCGGCGCCGTCGGCGCTCACCCGGCGCTCGTCGCCGCCGGCGCGGGCCTGGGTCTCCACCTCGCCCTCGGCGAGGGCCTTGCGCCCGGCCACAACCCGCAGCGGACAGCCGAGCAGCTCCGAGTCGGTGAGCTTCTCCCCCGGCCCGGCGTCGCGGTCGTCGTAGAGCACCTCGAGCCCCTCGCCGACGAGTTCCTCGTAGATCCGGTCGGCGGCCTCGCGCTCGGGCTCGCCCTCCTTCGCCAGAGAGACGAGGTGAACCTGCCAGGGGGCAATCGACCCGGGCCAGACGATGCCCTTTTCGTCGGCGCGCTGCTCGATCGCCGCGGCGATGATTCGCGCCGGGCCGATCCCGTAGCTCCCCATCACGATCGGCCGCTCCTTGCCGGACTCGTCCAGATAGTTGGCGCCAAGCGGCTCCGAGTAGCGGGTGCCGAGCTTGAAGATGTTCCCGACCTCGATCGCGGGGACGATCTCGATCGAATCGCCCCCGGGTGAGCGATCGCCGGCCTCGACCGCGCGCACGTCGACTCTCTCCCCCTCGAAGTCCCGCCCGGGCTGAACGCCCCGCAGATGCGCGTCGGGCTCGTTCGCGCCGCTGACGAAGGAATCGCCTTCGATCGCCTCGTCCATGAGCACGGGCATCTCGGCCCCAACCGGGCCGACGAAGCCCGCGGGACCCAGCTTCTCCGCGATCTCCTCCGGCTGGGCCGGCCGGAAGTCGGCGCCGAGCGCGTTCCGTAGCTTGATCTCGTTCAGGCGGTGGTCGCCGCGCACCAGCACAAGCACCATCCCCCTGTCCCCCACGACGATGGGCATCGCCTTCAACAGCCCACCAGGCGCCACCCCCAGCGCCCCCGAGACCTCCTCCACCGTGGTCAGGGCGGGCGTCTCGACTCGCTCGGGCTGGTCGAGGGGCGCCGGCAGCTCAACCGGCTGAGGCCCGGCAGAGGCGATCTCGACGTTCGCCGCATACCCCGGCGCCAGCGCCACCTCGTTCTCGCCCGCCGGGCAGGGCGCCATGTACTCGT
>JBOGZE010000054.1:0-2431 GCA_050697055.1 Solirubrobacterales bacterium | reverse complement strand
GGCTGCCGCTGCCGCGCGCCGACGATGAGATCCGCCAGCTCGGCGAGACGCTCAACGAGATGCTCGACCGGATCGAGGCCTCGCTCGAGCGCGAGCGCGTCTTCGTCGCCGACGCGAGCCACGAGCTGCGGGCGCCGCTCGCGGTCCTGCGGACCGAGCTCGAGCTTGGACGCCGCCAGCAGCGCTCGCCCGAAGAACTGCGCGCTGCGCTCAGCTCCGCCGCCGAGGAAGTCGATCGCCTCTCACAGCTGGCCGAGGACCTGCTTGTGATCGCCAGGTCGGATCAGGGCCGGCTGCCGATCGCCCGCCAGCGGGTGGAGCTTGAGACCCTGCTCGAACGCGTCCGGGAGCGATTCGCTCGCCGGGCAACCGCCAGAGGGCGGCAGATCGTCGTCGACGCCAGCGACAATGAGTCTGCGGAGCTCGACCCGCTCCGGATCGAGCAGGCACTCGGCAACCTGATCGAGAACGCTCTCCGCCACGGGGGCGGCGAGGTGCGGCTCAGTGCCCGGCGGGACAACGGGGCCACCGTGTTCGAGGTCTCCGACCAGGGTCCGGGTTTCCCCGACGGGTTCGAGGCCAGGGCGTTCGAGCGCTTCACCCACGCCGACGAGGGCCGCACCGGGCGCGGCGCCGGGCTCGGCCTGGCGATCGCTCGGGCGATCGCGGTCGCTCACGGAGGCGAGGTGGAGATCTCCGACTCGGGAGCGGCCGCGACCACCCTGAGGATCACCCTGCCGCGTTGAGCGCCTCGAGGAGGCTGCTGCTGGTCGCCGCGGCGGCCTTTAGGTCGTCGTCGGTGACGTTGGTGCGGAGCTCGAGCAGCTCGGCGTCGATTCGAGTCACCTCGACGGGGTCGAGCGAGTGCGCGATCCGGTCCCGGATCCATTCGAGCGCTGTCACATCCGCCCCGACCCCGGCGAGATCGCCGGCCGCAGCGTCCACCAGCGCCCTCTGGGCCTGGAGTTCGAACCGCCCCAGGTCGATCTCGGCAACCGGCCGATGGCGCAGCTGGAAGTCGAGGCCGCTGACCGCGACCTGGGTCGCCGCCAGTGCGGTATCGGTCGAATCGCGACCATCGATCGCTCGCCGAAGCTGGCTGATCGCCCGCTCCATCCCGGCGGCGATCCGAGGCGAGACCTCGCCCGCCCGATAGGCGTCCCAGGCCGCTTCGACCTTGGCGAGCGCGGTGGAGGCCGCGGGCCAGTCCTCGGCGAGGGCTGCCTCGTAGGCGGCATCCGCGCCGCCGGCCAGCTCCTCCAGCTCTGCCGGCACGGGCTCCTCCAGCGTGTCCGCTGGCACCGCCAGCGCGATCGCCTCGACGTTGGCGCCCGAGCCGGTCAGGAACTCGCCGTAGCCCGGGGCGAACGTCTTGTCCTCTCGCATCCCGTCGGCGTGAAGCTCCGAGCCGGTCATCGCCCCCGGGATCGGGCCATAGGGCCCGTCCACGGTCTGATCGATGGAGTTGACGGTCACCTCCTCGAAGACCTGGCCGGGGATGTTCTCTGACCGGTAGGTGTCACCGACCTTGGGATCGGCGGGCATAATCAGCGCAGGAGGACCGTCCTTGCCCGCCAGCCAGGTGCCCTCGGTGTTGGCGAGGCCGCCGCGCTCGTAGTTGAACACGTCCTCGCCGAAGTACCAGACCGATCCGTCGTCCGCTTGAGCGTAGTGGTCGAGTGCCACCTCCTCGATCCGTCCGTCGAGATAGGCGAGGTACTGGGAGACGAGGGTCTCGACCTCCTGACCGTCGTCCAGCTTGAAGATCCGCGTCTCAGGCAGCAACGTGGTCTCGGCCCGGAACGGGACACCGTCGACCCTGCCGAGCAGCAGGGCCGAGTGAAGGTCCTTGATCGGGAACAGGGGGTTGGTGACGTCGGTGGAATTCGAGTACGCGGGCGCGGTGAGGTCGACTCGGTCGCTCTCCGGGGCGAGCGGGAACTTCTGCAACCCGGCCGCCGCAAGCTGGGCCTGGGTCGGCTGCTCGATCTGCGTCGATCCGCTCGAACCATCGTCCCCGCCGCAGGCGCCCAGCGCCAACGCCGCAGCCAAGCCGGTCCCGATTAGAGCCTTCCCCTTCGCGTTCATCCTGACCTCCCAGTCGTGGTTTTCAACCAACGAGCCGCACGCTAGGAGCGCCGGATGAGCTCGTGGTGAGAGCGCCAGCCGCCACGCTCTCGGCTTCATCCGCATCTCACCGGCGTCCCGTAGTCATCAGCCCAACCGAGTAGGGAGGCTGGGATGGCTTCAAAGATGCGAATCGCGACGGAGCTGATCCAGCGGTCGTTGCTCGACTACAAGTTCTACGCGAGGGGCGTCGGGCCGGTGCTGGGGGTCGAGGTGTCCGGTGGGAGCGACCGCGAGGAGCTCGTCCGCTTCACACCTGGAAGGTAGGGCTGCCCGGGCTCGCGAGGGCCGGGGTCACCCGGCC